>CAMAWS010000173.1 GCA_945861845.1 Candidatus Sulfopaludibacter sp. SbA3
GGCCACGGTGCTGTCAGGAAGGCCCAGGGCCTTGTAGATGCCCAGCGCCTCGATGTCGCGGACCAGCACCGGGAACAAGATGTCGGCGCCGAAGTTGGTTACATCTTTCAGGGGGCTGGTGTGAAGGTATTGCGTTTGACGCTGGGTCCCAACGAAGCCGGCGTTAAAGAGCGGCAAGGCATTGCGCCCCACCTGCACCCAGTCGCCCGTCCCTTTGATGCCTGTGATGATATTGCTGGGATCCACAATCTGCGTCTGCTGCCGGCTGATGCTCGCCCAGACACGGACCAGACTGTCAGTGGAGTTGGGCATCAGCACGCCGTTGTGGGGAATGCCGCCCGGAAAAATGTCGCTGATGGGAACCTCGAGGGCAATCGAGAAGATATTGAAGCCCGTGAACACGTCTTCGGCAGGCGCCTCGGAGCCGCGTGCGCCGGGGATTCCGCCCAGGTCGCTTGCATTCAAGTTGACGAGATCGAATATTCCCTTCTCGTCGAGTTGATAAGGATCGTCGAATTGGCCCGCGATGACCCGCCCGCCATTTGACAGCGTGTGGATGAACGTGTCGACAAACGCCTGATCGAAAAGGCCCGTAGTACGGCTCGTGGAATCCTTGGAGTCATAACCTCTAAACGGACCGAGCCCGTAAACGAGCCGATCGGTCTGTGGGCCGTGGTTGTTTGGGAGAACCTTGAGCGCATCGCCAAGAACGACTTCCTGGTTGGGTCTTCTCTGAATCGCTCCAAAAGGCGTTTTGATTGTGGGCTCGGTCACGATTCGGGTCACCTTCATGGTCTCGGTTCCACCGGTGAGCTGCCACAGCAGTTCGTTGCCGCCGCCCAGAGCATCCGTGGCGCTGGGAGATGTTTCAGGCGCGAGAGTGTTCGTGAACTCGACACGATACATAAGCTTGTCTTCGAGGCTCGTTCCCGTTCCAACATGAAACTCGTAGCGGTAGCCGTTGCATGCACGCAGGCCCTGGTTACCCTGACCCGGCTCGTGGAGCGGGTTGAAGTTCATGATCAGATAGAGCTTGTCGTGCGAGGCGTTAGACAGCCACGCAAAAGTGTCGGTGTTGTCCGCGCAGGGCTCGTTCAGGACCGAAAGCGCCTCGCGGTGGCTGGATGCCGGTACAGACCGGACGAGAGAGAGGGCAAAAACCAATGCCAGGCCGGCGGCCGCTATACGTTTCTTCTTCATATTTTTTCCTCCGTCTTGGGATGAATAGTCAAACAAGCAGAAGGGCACATCGCCGCAACTGCCGTCTCCGGCAGACTCTGGCTGGATTCATGCAACTCCACCGGATACCACTACTACGGCGGCGACCCGCATCTTGGATTGCTCTTTTTGTTTTGAAATTCGGCTACCGGGAATCGCGGTGGGCTTGAGTCGGTTGGATTGTCCCTCGGCGCCGAGCGTCAGTCCAGGCTGCCCAATAGTGCGAACGGCCCGGTAGGCTGGGGAACGCCTCCGGCGGGTTCCGTTGTCACGGCGGCAGCCATCAGATCGGAAAGGTTTCCAGGAACAGGTATATCAAGCGCCGCGGAACCGTCGGGTTGTGTGTTGAAGACACTGACGCTGACCGGATTTCCGCCGGCCGGAACAAACCACAATTGAAAACTTCTCTCATCCGGCGCCGGCGGCAGGCTGTATACATAGAAGAGCCAGCGGCCCTTCGCCTGATTCCAGAAAATGCGTCCCGTGGCGGCCGGCGTTGAGCCTTGTCCTGCGAGATTCACTACTCGGACATCGGATGACGAAAGGGTGGCGACCAGTAAACGTTGCTCGTCGTTTTGAGCCTGAAGCTCCGAAATTCGCGCGGTCAGAACATCCCGCAGCCGGCGGAGTTCCGCATTGTCGCTCATTACTGCGGCCAGAAGGACCAAAACCGCTGCCGCCGTCACACCGGCCGCCCAATCGATCCAGCGGCGTTTTGCCGGACTGAACGGCGTGCGCGCGTGTCTTGTGCCTTGTGCCTGCTCCAACAAACGCGCCTTGAGCGCGGGCGACGGGTCGTGAACCGGGAGAGTTGAGACCACAAGCGACATTACCGACTGGAGTTCCGTCACTGCCTTTCGGCAAACGGCGCAGTCCTCATCTTCGAGGTGACGCACGTACTCGGAGGCTTCGCCTACGGGCATTGCGCCCAAGGCGTACAAGCTAGCCTGTCCCTGCAGATCGTCCGTGATTTGGGAATGTTTCATGACTGCCTTATATTCATAAGTACGCCTTCAACCGCTTCTTCAGATGCGCCATTCCGGTCCTGATTCGATCCTTCACAGTTCCGAGGGGCTGGCGAAGAGCTGCGGCAATCTCAGAGTGGCTCATTCCCTGGAAGTACGCTAACTCCAGCGGTACGCGCTGCTCTTCCGAAAGCGTGCGCAGTGCTTCCTGGACGGCTTGCCGCACGTCAGCGAGAACGAACATGTCGGTTTCGCCGGGAGTTGGACTCTCCTTGTGCGTGTCTTCGGGTTGATCGCCCGTTGTTCTCTGGCGCGCCACGCTTCGGATGCAGTCAATCGCGCGTGTGCGCGCGATTGTCAGTAGCCATGAGACTGGCTTTCCGCGAGAGACGTCGTAACGTGAAGCCTGTTGCCATGCTTGCCAGAAAACATCAAGGATGACGTCCTCGGCATCCGCCCGATTTCCGACGATCCGCATTACCAGGCTGAACGTGAGCCGATTGTAGCGTTCATAGAAGGCATCCAGGGCAGCCGAGTCCTTCGCAGCCATTCGGCGCAGCAATTCATGGTCTTCCCGTTCGATGTCTCTTTGGTCGGGCATGGCTGAGATAGTACAGAGAAAGTTTCGCCATACACATCCATTTTGTGCGGCCGGCGCGTAGTCAAACAGAAGGACAGGTGGAGGTGTGCGTGGACTAAGCTTGCCACTCGCATATAATGAGTTCCTTCAATGAAGAGGTCGAAGCCTATTCCCAAAAGAAATGGTACTGACGAGATCTTGAATCTCCTCGCGTATTCAGTCCCTCTGGAGTCGCCATCCATGAGTGTGCTTCACCGTTTGCGAGAACGCGTGAAGGCCGGGAGTTCTGTGAACAGCGACGATTCCTCTGCGGCTGTGAAGGGCTGGAGTCCGGCGGCCGGTATATGGCTTAGCCAACATCAGGACGAGGGCATGTGGCAGGAGATCGGCATACCAGGTGTTTCCGTCCGTGTGTTGAACCTGGATCGAGAGCGAATGTGCGTCACTACCCTTGTTAAGATCGCGCCGGGCGCGAGTTATCCCCGCCATCGGCACGCTGGACCCGAGGAGTGCTATGTAATAGATGGCGACATTCATGTTTCCGGAGCTGTGCTCGGCAAGGGCGACTACCAGCGCGCGGAAGCGGAGAGTATCCACGAGGTCCAGTCCACGGAAGGCGGCTGCACGCTTCTCATCGTTTCTTCTCTTCGAGACCGGATCCTCGAATAATCTCGCCAAGGCGCCGGGCCGCAACGCCGAGCCGCGGCCCGGGCACCAGCAGGGAATCTTCAGCCACGACATAGACTCGACCGTTCAGGACTGCGGGCAGCGGCAACTTCGACCAGTCTTTTCTTCGCTCCCGGGCCTGTTCCTCGTCAAGCGGGGTCGGCATGGTTTCGATAATCACATCCGGCGCGCGGCTGATGATTTCCTCAAGTGACGGCTGGAGAACCTCCTTGTCCACATCGCCGAAGATGTTGTCCCCACCCGCGATGGCAATCAGCTCGTGTTGAAATGCCTGCGAGCCGATGCTGTAAATCGAACCCAGCGTGCCGGCCTCCCGGTTGTGCAGGAGCATCACTTTAGGCCGTACTGCCGGCGCCTGCGCGTGAACCTCGTCGAAGGACCTCCGGATTTCCGCGACAACTTTCTGTGCGGCGTCTTCGACCTGTAGCTCGCGGCCCAATTCCAGCATGTACTGGAGCGTGTATTCGATGTTTCCATGAACGAAGGGATGCAGCCGGATCCCGAGGCTGTTCAACCTTTCGCCCAGGCCGGTCTGGCTGCCGTAAGCGATCACAAGATCCGGTCTCAGCTCGATGATCTTCTCGATGTTTGGATTGAGCAGCCCGCCGATCCTCTCCCTGCTGTTCACTTCAGGAGGAAAATTGTCGTAATCGCCAACTGCGATCACGCGTTCGCCTATGCCAAATGCGAAGAGCATCTCCGTGCCGGACGGAACCACCGAGATAATGCGCTGAGGCACGATCCCGGGCTGCGGCCGCTGTTGTTCCGGTGTGCAGGAGGCGCAGGAGGTAATGGCGAGCAGGCAGGCGATGCAAAACCAGCAGAGCCGCGAAATGATCATGATATGGAACGGTATATTATCATGTGCATCGTGAACACTATGGAACTGCCCGAATACATCCCGCGCGAGGAACTGGAAAACCGATGGTCGAAGGTCCGGCGGCACATGGAGTGCGATGCGTTGGTCGTGCTGCAGAATGTCGACCAGTACTACCTGACCGGAACCCTGCAAAATGGCGTGCTGTGGTTTCCCATGGAAGGCGAACCGTTGCTCGCCGTGCGGAAAAGCTTCGAGCGCGCGAAGGCCGAGTCGGCCCTGAAGAACATCGTGCAACTGAAGACCTATTCGGAGCTTCCCGGCATGATTCCCAATGCCGGCGGCACACTTGGCTTCGAGCTTGACGTCGTTCCCCTGGCCACATACCAGCAGGTTTCCAGATATTTTCCCGGCAGCAAGACGGTCGACGGCTCCGGAGCGTTGCGAAATGCGCGGTCGGTCAAGACTCCATATGAAGTGGAGTGCATTCGCCGGGCGGCACGCATGCTGGACAAGGCGTTCCTCGATATCCCGGAGCAGTTGCGCGAGGGTATCGCCGAGTTCGAACTGGCGGCGCGCATCGAATACGTCATGCGCATGGAGGGACACCAGGGGCTCACGCGCGTGAGGCGCTTCAACATGGAGATGTTTTATGGTGCGGTTTCGTTTGGCGAAACCGCGGCCTACCCGCACAACTTCGATGGCCCGGTAGGCGTTCGTGGACTCTACCCGGCCGCTCCATCCATGGGCGGCCGCAGGCGTTTGAAGCGCGGCGAGCCGGTGATGGTGGATGTGCTCGGTGGATATGCCGGATATATCGCCGATGGTTCGCGCACTTATTCGCTGGGTGCGGTCTCGCCCCAGATGCGGGATACGCATCAGTTCATTCTCGAACTCAATTCATGGATAGAGGATCAACTGAAGCCTGGAAGTATTCCGAGCGAGGTGTACTCGAACATCATGGCCCGAGTGTCGAAGACTTCCTTCGCCGCTCATTTCATGGGCGCGGGAGAAAACCAGGTGAAGTTCGTCGCGCACGGCGTGGGGTTGGAGCTGGACGAACTGCCGGTCATTGCCCCGAAATTCGATACGCCGCTCCAGGCAGGCGTGGTGCTCGCGGTCGAGCCCAAGGTGTTTTATCCGGGACTGGGCGGGGTTGGCACCGAGAACACGTACGTGATTACTGAAACCGGTTGTGAGCGGTTGACGACGTGCCCGCAGGAACTCCGTACGGTCTAGTTAGTCTTCAGTTTCGTGCTCAAGCCTGCGCTGGCGTACGGATTTCGCCAGCTCGTCCAGCAGCGAAACGCTGTGCTCCCAGCCGATGCAGGCGTCCGTAATACTCTGGCCATAGACCAGTTCCTTGCCCGGCAGCAGATCCTGCCTTCCGGCCTTCAGGTGGCTTTCGATCATGACGCCCATGATGCGGTTGTCGCCCTGACCGACCTGCGCCGCCACTTCGCGGCCGACGTCGACCTGGCGCATGTAGTCTTTCTGGCTGTTGGAATGACTTAGATCGATCATGACCCGCTGGGCGAGCCCGGCCGCAGAGAGTTGTTTGCAGGCGGAATCCACGCTTTCCGAATCGTAATTCGGCTGCTTTCCACCACGCAGGATCATGTGGCAGTCCTCGTTCCCCAGGGTGGAAACGATGGCCGAGTGTCCTTCCTTGTTCACGGAAAGGAAATGATGTGGTTGTTGCGAAGTGCGGATGGCGTCGACAGCGATTTTAAGGTTGCCGTCCGTGCCGTTCTTGAACCCCACCGGGCAGGACAGTCCGGACGCCAGTTCCCGATGCACCTGGCTTTCGGTGGTGCGCGCTCCGATGGCGCCCCAGCTCACGAGGTCGGCCAGGTACTGGGGAGAGATCATGTCGAGGTATTCGACGCCGGCCGGCACGCCGAGGTCGTTGAGTTCGACGAGAAGCTTGCGTCCTATGCGCAGGCCTTCGTTGATCTTGAAGCTTCCGTCAAGACAGGGATCGTTAATGAGTCCTTTCCAGCCGACTGTCGTGCGGGGCTTTTCAAAATATACCCTCATGACGATCAGCAGCTCGCTTTCAAGACGATCCATTTCCCCTTTTAGCCTGCCGGCATATTCCACAGCGGCCCTGGTGTCGTGAATCGAGCATGGTCCGATGATGACAACCATGCGGTCATCGGCTCCATGCAGAACCCGATGGATGGCCTGTCGCGTCTTTGCGGTAACTTCGGCGGCGCGATCGGTAACGGGAATTTCCCGCAGCACGTCGGCCGGGGGCGCCAACTCCTTGATCTCCTTGATCCGCAGGTCATCTGTCTTATGAATCATCTTCGCCATTGTCGAACTTCCCTCATATTAGACCCGCCATTATAAGGCAGGCCAGCGGCCGTATGGGCTAGTTTCCGCGATTGGCGTGCAATCCGCACCACCCGCCAGGATGACGATCTGTTGAAACTCCAATTCGGTATTGGTAGCCTGCTACTGAAATTCATTGTAGGGTACGGCTGAATGTCAAAAGCCAGACTAGGAAATGCACCCATGACCACTCCACGTCTCCAGTGGAAAGATTTCGACGGCAAAGAGCAGGTCTTTCCACTTACAAAGGCTGAAATCGTGATTGGCCGCAAAGGCGATGCCGATATCTTGATTCCCAGCCAGCACCAGCATGTATCGAGGCTCCACGCGAAGATTTTCGCGGCCGACCAGGGGCA
>CAMAWS010000174.1 GCA_945861845.1 Candidatus Sulfopaludibacter sp. SbA3
GTGCAGCCCTTGCTGGATGCGGTAATCAGTTTTCTCCCGTCTCCTGTCGACATTCCTCCCGTTCAGGGCCTGACGCCGGATCGATCTGCTCCTGAAGTGCGCAAAGTGGACGACAAGGAGCCGTTTTCTGCCCTGGTTTTCAAGATCATGACCGACCCATTCGTTGGTCAGCTTGCCTTCTTCCGCGTTTATTCCGGCACTCTGCTTTCCGGGGCGCATGTTCAGAACTCGACCAAGCAGCGTCGAGAGCGCATCGGTCGTCTGCTCAAGATGCATGCGAACAAGCGGGAAGAGATCAAGGAGGTATATGCCGGCGACATTGCGGCTGCTGTCGGGCTTCGCGATGTCACTACGGGCGACACGATCTGCGACGAAAACAAGGAAATCCTCCTTGAAGCGATGGATTTTCCCGAGCCGGTAATCGCAGTCGCCATCGAGCCCAAGACTAAAGCCGACCAGGAGAAAATGGGTGTGGCCCTCGGAAGGCTTGCGCAGGAGGATCCGACATTCAGGATCCACACGGACGAGGACACGAATCAGACCATCATTGCCGGAATGGGCGAACTCCACCTGGAAATCATCGTCGATCGCATGATGCGCGAGTTCAACGTCGGCGCAAATGTCGGCAAGCCTCAGGTTGCCTACAAGGAGACAATCCGCCGGAAAGCGGAAGGCGAAGGCAAGCATATCAAGCAGACGGGTGGCCACGGTCAGTACGGTCATGCCCAGATCACCGTTGAGCCGAGTGGGGCTGGTGTTGGTTTTGTGTTCAAGGACGCCACCAAGGGTGGCTCCATTCCGAAGGAATTCATCCGACCGATTGAGCAGGGCATTAAAGAAGCCATGCAGACCGGCGTTCTTGCCGGTTACGAAGTAAAGGACATTAAGGTCACACTGGTGGACGGTTCCTACCACGACGTCGATTCCTCGGAAATGGCATTCAAAATTGCGGGCTCAATGGCGTTCAAGGATGGTTGCCGCAGGGCAAGTCCTGCGCTCCTCGAGCCGGTCATGAAGGTTGAAGTGGTTCTTCCCGACGAGTACATGGGCGACATCATCGGTGATTTGAACTCGCGGCGCGGACGCATCGAAGGTATGGAAGCGCGGCTGGGAACCCAGATCATCAAGGCTCTTGTTCCGCTGTCTTCCATGTTTGGATACGCCACGGATATGCGTTCGAGAACGCAGGGACGCGCGACCTATACCATGCACTTCGCGCATTACGAAGAAGTGCCGAAGCAGATTGCTGATGAAATCATTGCCCGCGCGCAAGGGCGGGAAATAGAGAAATCGATCTAGGAAAGGCCGGCGTAATCGGCGCAAGCCGCGGCTATCAGGAGATGCGAAGCGATGGCGAAAGAGAAATTCGATAGGACGAAACCACACGTCAATGTGGGGACGATCGGGCATATCGATCATGGGAAGACGACATTGACGGCGGTGATCACGAAGGTATTGTCGAAGCACAATCCGAAGAACAAGTATCGGTCGTTTGATTCGATTGATAATGCACCTGAGGAGAAGGCACGAGGAATAACGATCGCGACGGCGCACGTGGAGTACGAGACCTCGAAGAGGCATTATGCGCACGTGGACTGTCCGGGACACGCCGACTACATCAAGAACATGATCACGGGAGCGGCGCAGATGGATGGGGCGATCCTGGTGGTGGCGGCGACGGACGGGCCGATGCCGCAGACGCGGGAGCACATATTGCTGGCGCGGCAGGTGGGCGTGCCGTACGTGGTGGTGTTTTTAAACAAGTGCGATGCGGTGGAAGACGCGGAGTTGCTGGACCTGGTGGAGCTGGAAGTACGGGACCTGCTGAAGAGTTATGGATTTCCGGGAGACGAGATACCGGTGATCCGGGGATCGGCGCTGAAGGCGATGGATGACGAGCCGAGCTGGGTGGCGAAGATCGACGAGTTGATGGAAGCGGTGGACAGCTACATCCCGATACCGGAGAGAGCGGTGGACAAGCCGTTTTTGATGCCGATCGAGGATATTTTCTCGATATCGGGACGCGGGGCGGTGATCACGGGAAGGATCGAGCGCGGGATCGTGAAGGTGGGCGAGGAAATGGAGATTGTGGGATACACGCCGACGTTCAAGACGGTGATCACGGGCGTGGAGATGTTCAAGAAGCTACTGGACGAAGGCCGTGCCGGAGACAACGTGGGATTGCTGCTGCGAGGGACGAAGAAGGAAGAAGTGGAACGCGGGCAGGTGGTGGCCAAGCCGGGGTCAATCAAGCCGCACACGAAGTTCAGGGCGGAGATCTATGTATTGACGAAGGAAGAAGGGGGACGGCACACGCCGTTCTTCAAGGGGTATCGGCCGCAGTTTTATTTCCGGACGACGGACGTGACGGGGAATGCGGAACTGCCCGAAGGGGTGGAGATGGTGATGCCCGGAGACAACGTAAATCTGGGGATCGAGTTGATTACGCCGGTGGCATTGGAGAAGGGGATGCGGTTTGCGATTCGTGAAGGCGGACGCACCGTCGGCGCCGGCACCGTAACGGAGATTATCCAGTAGCAGTTGCCGGCCATGACAGCGTTCAACCCGTCCATTGGAAGAATAGCGGGAACGCAAGGCTGGATTTGGTAAATTATGCTGAACGAAAAGATTCGAATTCGACTGAAGGCGTACGATTCCAGGGTCCTCGATCAATCGGCCACTGAAATCGTGGATACTGCGAAACGAACGGGCGCCCGCGTGGCCGGCCCGATTCCGCTTCCGACCATCATCAATAAATTCACGGTTTTGCGATCGCCGCACGTCGACAAGAAATCGCGCGAGCAGTTCGAGATTCGTACTCACAAGAGGTTGCTCGACATTCTTGAGCCCACGCCTCAGACCGTCGATGCCCTTATGAAGCTCGATCTTCCTGCGGGAGTGGATGTGGAGATCAAAGCGTTTGGGCGGGAGCACGCAAAATGATTAATGGATTACTTGGCAGGAAGGTCGGCATGACGCAGATTCTGCGTGATGACGGTACCGTCATTCCCGTTACCGTTATTCAGGCGGGGCCGTGCGTCGTCGTACAGAAGAAGACGAAGCAGCGGGATGGCTACGATGCGGTTCAGCTCGGCTTTGTGGAGTTTGTGAAACCCAGGCGCGTTAATAAGCCAATGGGCGGCCATTTCAAGAAGGCCGAGGCGGCTCCTGTTAGATTCCTCCGCGAAATGAGGGTTAATGCCGATGAAGGAGCAAATCCTGGCGACAAGGTCATGGTTGATATTTTCAACCCCTCCGAGCTGGTTCACGTTGTAGGGACAAGCAAGGGGCGTGGCTTTGCGGGGCTGATCAAGCGTCATCATTTCGGGGGTGGCCAGGCCTCTCATGGTTCGATGTTCCATCGCGCCGCGGGCTCTATTGGGTCTTCGGCATATCCGTCGCGCGTGTTGAAGGGAATGCGAATGGCGGGCCACATGGGATCCGAGCGCGTGACTGTCCAAAACCTCCGTGTCGAGCGCGTCGATCAGGATAACAACCTGCTGTACGTGGAAGGCGCTGTGCCCGGCCCCAATGGCGGCTATGTGGTGGTGGAGAAATCGGGGCGGTAAGAAGGCAAATTCGAATTTCGAGATTCGAATTTCGAAATGGAAATAATGATATGGCTACAGTTGAAATAAAGAACCTGAAGAATGAAGTCGTCGGCCAGTTGGATCTCGCCGATGAAGTCTTCAGCGGTCCGGTTAATGAAGCGCTCATTCACCTGGCCGTCAAGCAGTACCTTGCCAGCCAGCGGTCCGGCACTCACAAGACCAAGACGCGAGCAGAAGTCTCCGGCAGCGGCCGCAAGCCCTGGAGGCAGAAAGGTACTGGCCGCGCACGGGTCGGAGAAATTCGAAATCCATTGTGGCGCAAGGGCGGAACGGTATTTGGTCCTCAGCCCCGTGATTACGAGTATCACTTGCCGCGCAAGATGTTCCGTGCGGCATTGAAATCCGCACTGGCTCTTAAATTGAAGGATAAGCAGCTTAATGTCATCGATGCTTTCACGCTCGACGGACACAAGACCAAGGCTTTTTCGCAGGCCCTTGCGAAGATGGGTTTCGATCGGAAGGTTCTGTTGATCGACCATCAGGAGAATGTCAATCTCTGGCTTGCCGCACGGAATCTGGAACAAGTTCAACTCATTCCGAATCTTCAGATTACGCCGTATCACGTGGTGAACGCGCGTCATGTAGTTTTCACGAAAGCGGCCATTCAGGCTTTACAGGAGGTGCTGTCTAAATGAGCACCATTTACGACGTTATCAAGCGCCCGATCATCACGGAAAAGGGACTGACTCTGAAGGAAAATCTTCGCACCCTCTGCTTCGAAGTCGCTGACAGCGCCAGCAAGCAGCAGATCCAGGAAGCAGTCGAGCGCCTTTTTAAAGTGAAAGTCCAGGCTGTCCGAACGATGACCGTTCCGGGAAAGCTGCGGCGGCGAGGCCGTTACAGCGGCTACCGCTCGGACTGGAAGAAGGCCTATGTCACTCTTCGTGAAGGCGAAAAAATGATCGAGTACGGGGAGAACATGTAATGGGAATGAAGACTTTCAGGCCGACGACTCCCTCGCTACGTTTCAAGACAGTGATCGAGTACAGCGAGGAGATAACGACTAATGAGCCTTACAAGCCTCTCCTGGAACCGAAGAATCGCATCAGCGGGCGCAACAACTATGGACAGTTGACCGTCCGCCATCGTGGCGGCGGAAACAAGCGGCACTATCGTATTGTCGATTTCAAGCGGGACAAGGTCGGAATTCCCGCAAAGGTCGAAACGATTGAGTACGATCCGAATCGCTCAGCTTTCATTGCTTTATTGAGTTATGCCGACGGCGAGCACCGCTACATTCTGCAGCCATCGGGCCTGAAGGTTGGTATGTCCGTCGTTGCTGGTCCGGAAGCTGACATTCTTATAGGTAACGCGCTTCCGCTTAAGAACATTCCACTAGGCACCACTGTGCACAATATTGAGCTTCGTCCCGGAAAAGGCGCCCAGATGGCGCGCAGCGCCGGCGCTGGGGCCCAGGTCGTCGCGAAGGAGGGCGGTTACGCTCACGTGAAGCTTCCTTCGGGCGAAGTGCGGTTTGTCAATGTCGAGTGCATGGCCACGATTGGGCAGGTTGGCAATCTCGATCATGAGAACGTGACGATTGGCAAGGCTGGCCGTATGAGGCATATGGGAATCCGCCCGACAGTCCGCGGCGTTGTAATGAATCCTGTTGATCATCCTCACGGCGGCGGAGAGGGAAGGGTGAAGGGGTATCACCCAATGACTCCGTGGGGAAAGCCGACACTGGGTTACAAAACCCGGAACAATAAACGAACCGACAAGTTCATCGTGAAGAGGAAAGGGAAGTAATGGCACGCTCTATTAAGAAAGGGCCGTTTGTCGATGATCATCTGATCAAGGCCATCCAGGGAATGAACGCGCGGAATGAGAAGAAGGTTCACAAGACCTGGTCCAGGCGTTCGACGGTCATTCCCGAAATGGTGGGCCACACGGTGGCGGTTCACAACGGCAAGAAGTTCATTCCCGTTTACATCACGGAAAACATGGTAGGCCATAAGTTTGGGGAATTCTCCCCGACGCGCACGTTCAAAGGACATAGCGCGGGAGGCGGCGCCAAGGCTGCCGTAACCCCGTCATCAGCTCCGTCAGCGGCACCTAAGGCAGGTTAATGATGATCAGCAAAGCTACTAGTCGATTTGTTCGAATGTCGCCGCAGAAAGCGCGGCTGGTCATCGATCTCATTCGCGGCAAGAACGTGAACGAGGCGCTGATGACGCTGAAGTTTACGAACAAGCGGGCCACCAGGGAGATCGAAAAAGTTGTCAAGTCGGCCGTCTCCAACGCTACACAGAAATCTGAAAACATCGACGTTGACGGTCTCTTTATTTCCCGCGCTTTCATTAATGAAGGCCCGCGACTGAAGCGAATCCGGGCGGCCCCGATGGGCCGCGCGTACCGATATCAGCGCCGGACGAGTCATATTACGATCGAACTCGGAGAGAAGGAATAATGGGTCAAAAAACTCATCCCTATGGGTTCCGCCTCGGAATCACCCAGCCGTGGCGTTCGCGGTGGTTGGCAAAGAAAGACTACAGCCGTCTGCTTCACGAGGATTTAAAGCTGAAGCGCGACCTCAAGAAGCAATTGGGGCATGCGGGTGTCAGCAATATCGAAGTCGAGCGCATGGCGAACAAGCTTCGCATTACGATTTTTACCTCGCGGCCTGGCATCATCATCGGGCGCAAGGGCGCTGAAATCGACAAGCTGAAGGTCGATATCCAGAAGCGAACCAATCGCGAGGTATACATCAATATTCAGGAGATTCACCGACCTGAATTGGATGCGCAACTTGTGGCTGAATCGATCGCTATGCAGCTCGAAAAGCGAATTGCGTTCCGCCGCGCAATGAGAAAGTCCGTGGATTCCGCTCTGCGATTTGGTGCGAAGGGAATCAAGGTTCGAGTAAGCGGCCGGTTGAACGGCGCTGAGATCGCGCGTTCTGAATGGTACCTTCAGGGCCGCCTGCCGTTGCATACCCTTCGAGCGGACATAGATTACGGCTTTGCGCAGTCTTACACGACCTATGGGGTTATTGGAGTCAAGTGCTGGATCTACAAAGGTGAGATCCTGCCGAACCGGCCGCAGCAAGCGCCTGCGGCAGCACGAATCTGATTTCGAATTTCGCGATTTGAATTTCGAATGGAGTTGTTCTTATGTTGATGCCGAAGAAAGTCAAGTACCGGAAACAGCAGCGTGGCCGCATGAGAGGCAAGGCGTGGAGAGGATCCTCGCTCGAGTTTGGCGACTACGGCTTGAAGATCCTCGATTGCGCCTGGATTACGGATCGCCAGATCGAAGCGGGCCGAATTGCAATGACTCGATTCGTGAAGCG
>CAMAWS010000175.1 GCA_945861845.1 Candidatus Sulfopaludibacter sp. SbA3
AGGACGGATCCGTCAGGATTTCCTGGTAACCCGTCATCGAAGTATTGAAAACGACTTCCCCTACCGCTTCGGTCTCAAAACCATGCCCCGCACCGTGGAAAACACGCCCGTCTTCGAGCAATAGCGTCGCGGTTCTTTTCACTCCAGAGTTCCCATTTTGTTGACGGGCCAGTATCTGAATACGGCCTTCCCATATATGTACTTCTCGGGAACCAGGCCCCACATGCGGCTGTCATTGGACTGATTTCGATGGTCGCCCAGAACGTAATAATGCCCGGGCTCGACGTACACAGGCGGATAGGTTCGGTTGTCCCTGAATTCGTTGTCGATGTAGGGTTCATCGAGGGACTTCTCATTGACAAAAATCCTGCCCCTCCGAACCTCGACAATATCCCCGGGTTCACCAATCACGCGCTTGATATACGACTTCGTCGGATCCAGCGGGTACCAGAAAACGACGATATCTTTCCGGTCAATGCTTTCGATGCGGTAGACGAACTTATTGACGAAGATGCGTTCCTGGTCAACCAGCTCCGGCAGCATGCTGGTTCCTTCAACCTTCACCGGTTGGTAAAGGAAAACTACAATCATGATCGCAGTGCCAATAGCGAAGAAAACATCCCGCGCCCATCCCCGGATCTCACCCGCGATGCTCGGCAGTGCTCTGGTTTGTGTCTCGTCCGTCGAGACTGGCTGAACTTCAGGCTCTGTTGTCATACGGGTGCTTGGAGGGCTTCCTCTTGAAATACGGAAAAACTATTTTAGCCGATTCACAGGATCATTTCCATAGCTGGAATTCTTTGGTCATGCCGAAAACCACGCCAGCCCGATGGTCCAGCCGGGTCAATCCAGCCGTAGCGCCTACGTCCCAGCGTACTCCACCGGCTCGTATCTGGGCGCCAAGTCGAACTTCGCCGCGGTCTTCGCCCCCGGCGGTGGGGTTGTCCTGCGGGTTCTCACGGCCATTCCATTCGCCTGCCAGGCTCAGCCGCGACGTTACAGGCAGGATTGCTGCGATGCCGTATGTGAGGACATCCTGCTGGGCCGCCGCACGCACGGCGTCGTCGAGGATGCCAAGGCCGATATTGCCGAAGAGGAATGCCTTCCCTACCGTCTTGCCGGCAAGGATGGCGCCGAAGAAATGAGTTCCGTCCGTCCCGAGTCCCTTGTCGTTGTTCGTGTTGGGCAAAACTACGGTTGGACGAAAGCTGATAAAGGGCAGGGCGCCGCTTTCCCGAAGCAGGTTAAGCTTCGTGGAAACCCAGAAGTCACCCCAGTCGTTGCGCCTCCCGGCGCCGTTCTCTCGAACCTGCAGGAAGTTGTGAAGCACTCCGCCCATTTGAAATTCCGCCCTGGGACCAACGCCGACATGGAACCCGTTAACGAAAAGCGAAAACTGGTTGCCCCCGATTCCCGATACCGGGAAACGCGCGCGATTCAGGTAAGCGATGCCGGCTTCAGTGAAGACCGAACCTGTCGGAATGATGCGCGGATCTTCAGTGAGAAGAGGACGTTGTTGCGCATACGCAGATGTGGCAAGGAGGGTTGAAAGCGCTACCGCAAGAAACCTGTGGGCGCCGGGCTTCAGCCCCGCGCAAAGATCAAACACAAAAGACATTTTTCGATCCTGGCACGGGGCTGAAGCCCCGCGCCCACAGGCCTGCTTTGCGTTATCCATTTTTTTCCAATTCATACCGAATCAGTGCGCCGCCGACAATGGCCGCGGTTTCCGCTTTGAGTATGCCCTCGCCGAGCGAGACCAGGCAGAAGCCGCAGTCTTTCGCCGCGCTTAATTCGTCATCCGTCCATCCGCCTTCAGGACCTATCAGGTAAAGGACGGGCGAACCGGAGAGTGCAGACTTTAGCGGACCACCCCCGCGCTCAGCAAACAGAATCCTGGACGCGGCAGGCATCGAGAGCACCGCCTCGAATCCCACCGGGTCCGCAATGAATGGCAGGTGATATCGCTTCGACTGTTTCGCGGCTTCAACAATGATGCGAAGCCAGCGATCCGGCCGCCTGGCCGCCGTCACGTTCGAGCGCGACGCGACGAACGGAACTATGCGGGTGATACCCAATTCCACTGCCTTCTCGATAACCAGTTCGAACGCCGCGGTCCTTATCAGCGCCTGCGCCAGGGTCACATCCGCCGCGGGCGCCTCAATCCTCCGCTGCTCGCTGACCCGCATGAGGGCTTCCCTCTTCCCAACGGAAACGATCGCAGCCGCCCAGACATTGCCTTTGCCGTCGAAGATCTCTACAGGTTCGCCTGCCTCGGCCCTTGCGACAACCAGGTGGCGGTGTTCTTCTCCGCCAATTCGCGCCATTTCACCTTCAAATGACGGTTCAGGCAGGTAGATGGACTTGAGTGCCATGCTTTTCGGCAACCAGGGCCAGCCACTCCCCCCGCGAAGCCTCCTCGTGAATGGTGAAATGGTAGCGGTCCATCACTTCACGCACCTGCTCGTTCTGTTCCCGCAGGATGCCTGAAAATATAGCAATGCCCCTTGGTTCAAGAACACGGTCTATCTCTGGAAGCAGGCTGATGATGACCTCCGCCGTAAGGTTGCAGAGCCCAAGGCGGACCGAACCGCTCCGAATGGCTTCGACCGAACCGCAAAAGGTCCACACCTTGTCCTCTGCGTTGCGATCAATGTTTTCGCGGGCCACATGCACTGCAACAGGATCTATGTCGCATGCAACAACATGATTTGCTCCGAGTAAACGGGAAGCGATGGCGAGAATTCCCGAACCTGTGCCGAGGTCCAGGACCAGTTGGTCAGGCTCGACCCATCGCTCGATCGCCTCGATGGTGAGTTGTGTTGTTTCGTGAGTTCCCGTTCCGAAAGCCTGCCCGGGATCGATTCGGATCGGAAAGCGATCTTCCGGACACGCGTAACCGGACCAACTCGGAATCACAAAGAAATTATTACCGATGGGAAAACTCGAATAAGACTTCTTCCACTCCTCCGTCCAATCCTGATCTTCAACCGATCTGCGTGAAATGACGGGTTCGGGGCACTGGCTGCGCACAAACAGCAACCTGACGCTGCGTTGCATGGATTCGAGATCCGCCGTAACTCCGGCGTATACGATCAGCCGCGTCCATCCCGGCGCAGGTTCCCCGCTTTCCCACACGCCGGCAACGCCCTCTCCGGACAGTTCTCCGACGACGGCGTCTTTAAGGTCGTCCGGGACATCGAGCGTGAGTTGAATCCACGGCATGGGAGAGCCAATTTGAATCAGGAATTCGAATCGCGAATTAAGAGAAGATCTCTTTCACTCTTTCCAGGATCTTCTTCTGTATGGGCTTGTTCTCGGCGTCGATCGTGCCTGCGAGCTTTGTCAGCAGCTCTTTTTGCTCGCGAGTCAGTTTTGCAGGGACGACAACATCGACAGTGACATAGAGATCGCCACGGGCGGCCCCGCCACGCTTGGAAATTCCACGCCCTTTGATCTTGAAAGTAGAGCCTGTCTGCGTACCCGCGGGCATGGAAAGCTTCTCTTCGCCGCGTTCCAGCGTGGGGATGGACATTTCCGCACCCAGTGCGGCCTGGGGAAATGAAACCGGCACGTGGCAATAAAGATCGTGTTCGCGGCGTTCGAAAAACTCGTGCTCCTGCACGTGAAGCACGACATAGAGATCGCCTGCGGGGCCGCCTTTCGAACCGGCATCGCCCTCGCCTGTTATTCGAAGCTTCGAGCCGTTATCCACGCCGGCAGGGATCTTAAGCTCGAGAGTTTTTTCCGCGACGATGTGGCCTTCGCCCTGGCACGTCGCGCACCGGTTCTTGATAATCCGGCCGTTGCCCTGGCACTGGTTGCAGGTGCGCGTAATGCTGAAGAAACCCTGCTGGTAACGAACCTGTCCGTGGCCATTGCACGTCGGGCAGGTAGTGGGTCCGCTCCCGGACGCCGCGCCGCTGCCCTCGCACTTGCTGCACGCCTCGTGTCTCGGAACCTTGATCTTGTTGCTTGTTCCAAATGCGGCTTCTTCGAACGTGAGTTCGAGATCGTAACGAAGGTCCGCGCCGCGCTGGGCCCGGCTCCCGCCCCGGCGCGAGCCGCCGCCGAAGATATCGCCGAAACCGAAGATGTCGCCGAGAACATCGCTGAAATCCGAGAAGACGCTCGGATCGAAGCCACCCCCACCGCCGGCGCTGGCTCCCAGGCCAGCATGGCCGAAACGGTCGTACTGGGCGCGCTTTTGCGCGTCACTCAAGACAGAATAGGCCTCAGCGGCTTCCTTGAACTTGTCTTCCGCTTCCTTGTTTCCGGGATTTCGGTCAGGGTGGTGTTGAAGCGCCATCTTGCGATACGCGCTCTTGATCTCCTGGTCGGAGGACGTTTTCGAGACGCCAAGCACTTCGTAGAAATCTCTTTTTCCGTTCAACTGGGATTCCTCGTAGCTACGCTGACCATGGCCGCGCGCAGCAGGCGGCCGTTGAGCAGGTATCCCCTGCGCATCTCCTGGATCACGGTGTTTTCGGCCAAATCGTTATTAGGCTCCGTAACAACAGCCTGGTGGAAATTCGGGTCGAACATCTGTCCCCTGGCCTCGACGGGCTTCAGGCCAAAGCGCCCGAGAGTATCCAATAGCTGTTTGTAGATCAACTCAAAGCCCTTCAACGTATTCTCATCGCCGGATGCGTTGCGGATGGCGAGATCAAATGAATCGAGCGCGTTCAGCAGTTCCTTCATCAGTTCTGCAGACGCAAATTGCGCGAACTCAGATCTTTCCCTTTCGACCCTCTTGCGGAAGTTATCGAACTCGGCCTGCTTGCGAAGGAGCCGATCGTAAAGATCGTCCCGCTCCTGTTTCAATTGTTGTGCCTGATCCGATGAAACCTCCCCGCCATCACTGCCGGGAGTCACACCTTCATGTTGTTCGTTATCATCCATGACCATTGATTATAGGCAAATTAAATCGGGGAAAGGCGCATAAATCGCCCAATTACGAATCGCGGGACGTGAACATCGGGGTGATCTATGCGCCTGTGCGCGGATTAGTTTCCTACGAGAGTTCGCCAACGATGCGGCAAAGATAGCCGACCAGGGAAATACCGCGTTCGTACTCCATTCTGGTGGGGCCGATGATGCCAAGGAACCCGACGTTATTGTCTGCCGATGTATAAGAGGCTGATATGAGGGTGAAGTCGCGCATCGATGGCTCTCCGAGTTCTGAGCCGATGGCAATCTTGACGCCATCAGGCGGACAAGACGCAATACACTCGTTGAGGATCTTCACGAGCCGTCCCTTTTCTTCGAACATCTGGAAAAGTTCCCGCATGCGGTCAACATCGGCAAACTCAGGCTGGTTGATGATATTCACAGTTCCATCGAGATAGACGGCGTCCAGTGTCGGCCGTGATTCCTCTTCGAGGCTCTCGCCCCAGGCCGTCAGCAGCGACAGCATGCGATCGAACAGAAGCCGCTCGGCATGCATCGTTTCCAGTAGCTCGTTTCGAATCTCGGTCAAAGTCTTGCCGTAAAACTTGTCCACAAGGAAGCGGCCAGCCTTATTCAGTTCTTCCTGCGCGTAGGATTCGCCCAGGCGGATCAACTTGCGCTGCACGAGGCCGGTCTTCGATACCAGGATGACGAGGACTTTCTTTTCGCCGAGATCCAGGAATTCGATGTGCTTCAAAACGGTCCGCTCCATCGGGGGCGCGATCACGATTCCCATATTGCGTGAAATCGTCGACAGCACGTGACATGTGCGCGACATCAGGTCCTCCGGCGTGTTGCTTTCCGCCAGCATCTTGCTGATGTATCTCTCGTCCGATCGGCGCACCTTGCCGGAATCCGCAAGATTGTCGACGTAAAAACGGTAGCCTTTCTCAGAGGGAATGCGGCCGGCCGACGTGTGGGGTTGCGCCAAATACCCGGCATCTTCGAGATCCGCCATGATGTTGCGGATGGTTGCAGGGCTCAGCCTCAGGTCCATCGCCTTTGAAAGCGTCCTCGAACCCACCGGCTCGCCGGATGTCACGTAGGAGCGAATAGTTAGTTTAAGTATCTCCCGCGTTCTTTCGTCGAGCATGCGGGCGTCCTCTCTCAACGTCATGGTGGCTTTTTTATAGCATGAACTCGATCGAAAAGTACTGTTGAAAGGATCGAATGAATGTACTCCTGAGGACATCCATCGTGGGGCGTTCCGGCACGAACTCGGCAATGCCGGCAATTTCCCGCTCAAGAATCGATGCATCGACCATCCGCGTCGCCCGTGCGAGGGCATCGCGATCACAGGTAATCGGCATGGAACCATGCTGAAGAAAACTGGAACGGACCCTGCGCTGGGCGCTTCCGGCAATCTTTCGCCCCCCGGCCATCAATTCGTAACGCGAGGGCGATACGAAGCAGGGCGGATCGGCGCCTTCCCAGGAAATAATCTTCCGGGTTTCCGGCGCCAGGATAGCGGGCACGCCGAGCGCGTTGTAGCCCAGGCAGAGCGCTTCCGAAACGCGCTTGTAGTTTCCATAAATGGTATCGCCGAAATACGCCACGTCGTTCGAGACAACGGCGTAAGTGAGTTCATCGTCGTGCAGCACGGCGCGGCCACCGGTTGGCCGGTGAACAATATCGATGCCATTGGCTTTGCAATAGGCGGCGTCGAGGGCAGCGTCTATCTTCTGGTTACGGCCCAGGGAAATGGTCGGACGGCTCCATCCATAGAAACGAACGACAGTGCAGGGTCCAGGGGATTGTCCGACTTTTTCCAGCAACGCGGCATCGGCAGCCATGTTGCTTATGCCATCGATTGCGCCATCGACGATGAGTTGCCAGGAAGTCATGTGGAGTACGGTCTAGAACCTGTGGGCGCGGGGCTTCAGCTCCGCGCCAAGTTCAAACAGAAATTATTGCTGAGGCTTGG
>CAMAWS010000176.1 GCA_945861845.1 Candidatus Sulfopaludibacter sp. SbA3
CCTGAGTGAACGTCTTTCGTTCCGGTCTCGAGAATGAGCCTCATTGGCGCCAGGCCCCTCAGCCCATAAGCCACGGCGGGGCGTCCCCGGGAGATCCAGATCGTATCGGAAACAGCGACCGATTTCGTATTCAGGCGCTTGAAATTTGCCTTCATGAAGTGCTCGAAGTTGGGGCTTCCTATCTCCTCTTCGAACTCCCAGACAAACTGAATATTGACGGGTATTCCCTGCTCCACGGCGAATCGCGCCCCGAAGAGCGCGGCCAGGGCCGGGCCCTTGTCGTCGGTGGTCCCTCGGCCAATGTAGGTATCGCCGTCCTTGTGGAAAACGAATGGAGGCCTTATCCACTGGGGTTCGTTTGCCGGCTGTACGTCGAGATGGTTATAGATCGTGACAGTCGGGCGGTTGGCGCCCGTCACAAACCTGCCGACAACGACTGGATTTCCGGGAGTCGCCACAATCTCGGCCTGGGCTCCAAGCGAACGCAGATACGAAGCAGCCGCATTCGCGCCACGCTCGATATCGCCCCTGTGAGCGGGATCGGCGCTGACGGTCGGTATCTCGACCCATTCCTGGAGCTTGGATTCGTACTCGGATCGAACGGAACGAACGAATTTATCTAGTTTATCGATAGGCACTTGTTAATTCCCTGCGAGGCTGAAGAATTTAGCGCGCGGCCGCGTTCACCTCGTTCCGCACAACCACGCCACCCTTCATTACGAATTTCACCCGTTCGACCTCAGTAATGTCGGCCAGCGGATTTCCGGAGACCGCGATGATGTCGGCGAACTTGCCCTTTTCGATTGTCCCAATCTGCTTGTCCCAGCCGTAATTCAGCATGGCCGCGGCGGGAAGGTAGGCTGTCTGCAGGGCCTGCGCCGGTTTCATTCCCCATTTCACATAGTATTTGAACTGGTCGCCCTGTTTGCCGTGCGGGATGACATTGGACGTGGCGCCGCTGCCGTACACGATCGTTACGCCCGCCGCCAGGGCCTTTTTGAAGGCCTGCTCTGCAAGACGCATGCGGCTGTTTCTGCCGCCGGTGTCCCGCAAATCGTCCTTCTCCAGTTCAATTAAATCGTCGAGCGTCACGACGAAAGGAAGCTTCTTCTGAAGAAGCGTCTTCACGCCCGCGTCATCAAGTTCGAGCAGATGCTGGGGGGCATCGACACCCGCAGCAAGGCAGCTGTTCATTCCCTCTCCGCCATAGGTGTGGCAGGCCACCTTCAGTCCCAGCCTGTGGGCCTCGTCCACAATTGCCTGGACTTCTTCCAGTGTCAGGGACGGACTCGCCACCAAGGTGGCGTCGGGCTTCCACATGTGTACCTGGCCGACAAAATCCTGCGTCGTATAGATCTTCAGCCAGTCGACGCCATGTAACTTCGTTTCTCGCACGGCAGCGCGAGCGAGCGAGGGGGAGTTGATGTTCTTGTTTTCCGTGAATCCTTCAAGAAAACGGATCGATTCCGAGTCCGGGTAATAATTGCCGGCTCTCTGATTTAGAGACTGTCCAACGACCTGCATCCTTGGCCCCTGAACCTGCCCTTTATTGAT
Source organism: Candidatus Sulfopaludibacter sp. SbA3 (assembly GCA_945861845.1). Classification (GTDB taxonomy): domain Bacteria; phylum Acidobacteriota; class Terriglobia; order 20CM-2-55-15; family 20CM-2-55-15; genus CAMBFR01. Next base: position 1,555 of record CAMAWS010000176.1, read on the forward strand.
CATGTCCCTGAGGTCAACCGTGTTGAACCCTCCCCTCGAATCCATATCCAGGACAGTAGTAAAACCCGCGTCGAGGTCTGCCTGTGCGTTAGCGAGCGATATCAGCGCCCGTTGGGCGGGCGTGTCGCCTCCGGTGTTCACGTGAACGTGGGTGTCGATAAGGCCGGGAAGGACGGTAGCCGCACTGAGGTCGATGACTCGCGCATCCGATGGAATCTGCAGGCCTGGCCCGACGTCGGTGACCCGGTCGCCCTTGATGAGCACGACCTGGTTGTTCAACATGTTTCCCGATCTGGCGTCGAACAATCGTCCCGCGCGGATCGCAATTACCTGCGCGGGCGAGGCAATGAACTTTCGAGCCTGCGATCCTGCATTGCCGTCCTGGGACTGCATCGGAACACTGGAAATCCCGATCAGGACGATTAACCCAACGAGCCTGGCATAAGTACGCATAAATCCCCCATTCGTGTTCGCGGCATTATCGTGAATTGCGATCGCAATGGCAAACGCGAGGTAAAGAAGCGTGCCGCCCGAAAGGCAGGGAATAATTCGGCAGACACACCTTCGTCAGCTGCCTGCCGGGGTAATGGCGCGCTGTATGTGCTCGATGAATTGCGCTTCCGCGGCGGAGCCAACGAAATCCACGCTGTTGTTGATTACAGTCTTCGGGACACCGCGTATCGCGTAACGTTCAACCAGCGGTGGGAACTCGGTGACTTCGATGACATCTGCCGTCACGTATGGACTCTGAATCGCCATCTGGTGTGCCAACCTGCACACTGGTGGGCAGTACGGTCAAGTGGGGGTCACAAAGACCTGTATGTGAACGTCGGTTGAAATTCCGCTTAGAGCCACGATGGATTCTTCCGCAAGCCCTGCCGTTTCCTGTGACGCATCGACGATTGAGCTGAGCAGGACAGAGAACTCGTACCCGGACGGCATCCCGAAATATCGGACCTTCCCTTTTACGGTATCGGAAGTTATGACCAGAGCCGGTATCCGCTCAATTCCGTGTTCGCGCGCAAGCTCGCTATCGGCCACAAATTCGTGGACTTCGAGGTTCAGCTTGTCGGACAACGCCTTCACTTCTTCGAGCAGCATCCGCGTGTCTTTGCACGTCGGGCACCCCTGGCCCGGAATAAACAGCGGCGACTCCCGTTCGGTGAAGTACACCAGTTTCACGTCGCCATGGAGTTGTTCAAACACTTCACGGATCTCTTTTCGGTCGTTATCGGACAGAAAGGCCATGCGTCACCTCACTTCGTGAAAAACCTATCGTCTGGAAAACCTGGCGGGCGATTAATTCTATATAATCCCCGCATGACATGGCGGGAAAAGGCCGAAAGCTACTTCAAGGATCTTCAGCACCAGATCTCGGAGGCAATCGCGGAGGTCGATGGAACTCCCTTCAGGGAGGATACGTGGTCCCGTGAAGGTGGCGGCGGCGGCCGCACCCGCGTGCTGGAAGAGGGCAAGGTATTTGAGAAGGCGGGAGTCAATTTTTCCTCGGTCCACGGGAATTTGCCTCCGGAGTTCGCGGCCAAGATTCCACTCGGCGCCGGAACAGAGTTTTTCGCCACGGGCGTATCCCTGGTGTTTCACCCGCGCAGTCCGCTGGTGCCTGCCGTGCATGCGAACTTTCGATTCCTTGAAAAGGGCGAATCGTCCTGGTTTGGAGGCGGAACCGACCTCACGCCATGTTATCCGCGAGCTGAAGATGCCCAGCATTTTCACCGGACGCTGAAGGCGGCCTGCGACAGGCACGACCCGGACTTCTATCCCCGGTTCAAGAAGTGGTGCGACGAATATTTCTTTTTGAAACATCGCGGCGAAATGCGTGGAATCGGCGGCGTCTTTTTTGATTATGTGGAGGGCGATACCGAGCGCAATTTCGCGTTTGTCCGGGACCTGGGATCTTCGTTCCTGGAGGCCTATTTGCCGATCGTGCGGCGGCGCATGAACGAGCCGTATGGCGAAAGCGAGCGTCAATACCAACTCTACAGGCGGGGTCGATACGTGGAGTTCAACCTGCTTTACGATCGCGGAACTATCTTCGGCCTGGAGACCCGGGGCCGCACTGAATCAATATTGATGAGCCTGCCGCCACTTGTGCGGTGGGTGTATGACTTCAAAGCCGCACCAGGATCCGTTGAAGAAGCAGCCATGGAATTTTTTCATCCGAGAGATTGGGCATGATTTTGTATCCGGAAACCAGGCGATCCGATCAAGAGGATACCTACTTTGGCGTGAAGGTGCCGGATCCCTACCGGTGGCTCGAAGACGACAATTCCCCGGAAACCATGAAATGGGTTGAGGCGCAGAACAAGGTTACATTTGCCTGCCTTGAAACGATTCCTCATCGTGCCGATGTCAAAGCGCGTCTCGAAAAGCTTTTCAATTACCCGAGGTACAGCGCTCCTTTCCGCAACGGCAGGTATTTCTTCTACGCCAAGAACGACGGCCTCCAGAACCAGAGCGTCTGTTACATGCAGGAGAGCCTGGATGGAACGCCGGAGGTGCTGATCGATCCGAACAAGTTCTCCGCTGACGGCACCTCACAGCTTGCCGAATTCGCGCTTTCAAAGGATGGCGCGTACGTCGCGTACGGAATCTCGCGGGGTGGATCCGACTGGCGGGAAGTGCACGTGATGGAAATCGCCGGCAGAAAGCTCCTGCCCGACCTGTTGAGGTGGGTGAAGGTTTCGGACTTCGCATGGCAGGGGAACGGCTTCTATTACAGCCGCTATGATGCTCCCGAGCCGGGCAAGGAACTCACTTCGTCCAACGACGATCACAAGGTCTATTACCACCGTGCCGGCTCATTGCAGGCCGAGGACGAGCTGATTTACGAGGACAAGGCGAATCCACAACGCTTCCATCAGGTCCAGACGACGGAAGACGAACGGTTTGTGATCCTGCACATATCCGACCGCGGCAAGGGCAAGGTTGGGGACGCCCTGTTCGTTCGCGACGCCATGAATGCAGACAAGGCATGGATTCCGATGATTCCCGAGGTGGGTGACGACCTGTATTACGTTATCGACAATGTCGGCGACAGGCTCCTCATCCAGACCAACAGGAACGCACCAAACTGGAAAGTGGTTCTCATCGACCCCAAAGATCCAGGAGAAAACAATTGGCAGGTCGTGCTCCCCGAAAAGCCAGAACCGCTCGAAGCTGCCGGCACGGCAGGCGGGAAGCTCTTTGCGGCATACCTGAAGGACGTTACGACGCGCGCCTGCATGTACGACCTCGCGGGAAATATCGAGGATGAAATCGCTCTTCCGGGGCTGGGCGCCGCAACCGGCTTTGCCGGAAAGCGGGATGACACGTTCATCTTCTATACGTTCCAGTCGTTCAACGTTCCCCCGTCGATTTATCGTTACGACATCGCAACACGCATTTCCACGCTGTTCCGAGCGCCGGAAATTCCGGATTTCAAGTCCAGCTCCTTTGAAACCAGCCAGGTCTTCTACGCGAGTAAGGACGGCGCTCGCGTTCCCATGTTCATCGTGCACAAGAAGGGCCTGAAACTCGACGGGAACAACCCGGCTCTGTTGTACGGCTACGGCGGGTTCAACAACTCGATACCGCCATCGTTCAATCCGCTTCGGCTTGCCCTGCTCGAACAAGGAGTCGTCTACGTTTCGGCGAACATCCGCGGCGGCGCCGAGTATGGGGAGAAGTGGCACGAGGCGGGACCAAAGTTGAAGAAGCAGAACGTTTTTGATGATTTCATCGCCGCCGCCGAATACCTGATCGCCAACAAGTACACATCGCCGGAGCGGCTCGCCATCCAGGGCGCCTCCAATGGCGGCCTGCTCGTGGGGGTACTCGCCAACCAGCGCCCGGATCTGATGAAGGTTGTTATCCAGCAGGCAGGCGTCATGGATATGCTGCGGTTCCACAAGTTCACGATCGGCTGGAACTGGATAGCGGACTACGGATCGAGCGACAACGAGGCGGAATTCAAGGTGCTAAACGCCTACTCGCCGATACACAACATCAGGAAGGGCGGCAAATATCCCGCGACCTTGATTACAACCGCAGATCACGACGATCGCGTCGTGCCGGCGCACTCCTTCAAATACGCTGCAGCCCTCCAATACGCACAGGGCGGCGACAATCCGGTCCTGATTCGAATTGACACGAAGTCGGGTCACGGCGCAAGCAACACGGCCAAGAGCATCGAACAGGCGACCGACATTCATTCGTTTATCCTGTGGAACCTGGGTGTGACGCCGGAATATTGATTAAGGGATATTCCGCGACCTGAACAGGCCTAAAATAAACAGCCTATGATCTTTTGTCGTTACTGCGGAGCGCAGATCCTGGATGACAGTGTTTTCTGCGCGAAGTGTGGCAAACGCCTGGGGCGGCCCTCTCATCCGCGACTGGCGCTGGTTGCCCAGAAGCTGAGGCTCAAAACGCCTTATCCATATTTTGCCCTGCTGCTGGCTCTCTACATTGGATGGACGACGGCGCCCAGGCAGGCCGCCGCCGACTACTCCCACCTTAATTGGACGCTTGAACAGGACCGGAAAATTGACATTCCAGACGGAAACCTTTTCCAGCAGGCACTCTCGCTGGTAGTGGAAAACAGTGGAACAGCCGCCGTGGCGGACATCCCCGTAGAACTCAGCGCGAAAATCGAGCCAGCCAAACCGTCAGAAGTTGTTGCGGGTTTTCTTGGCCGCCAGCTGATTATTCTTCAGCAGGGGCGTCCACTGCCCCTCGTGGTCGTTCTCGCGGATAAGGTCGAGCCCGGGGCAAAGCGGCGCTACTTTCTCGAAGGGAGTATCACCGCGGAGCCGCCATTCAAGGTGACCTACGAAGTTCGGGCAGAAGACCAGGACGAAGTGCTCGCCAGCTTTGTGGTGGAACAGGAATGAACCGAAGCACTGTCTACCGCTGGCTGCGACGCCTCGCGGTCACCATTGCAGTAATCATCGGCCTGGTCTTGTTTGTGGTCCTGCCGATGGGCGGATCCTATCTCATCACCAACAGCCGGTTTCAGAACCCCGAACGCGGAGCCAGCACTCCCGAAGCGCTGGGCCTGCCCGTGACAGAAGTTGAATTCCAGGCCATCGATGGAGTCCAGTTGCGTGGCTGGTGGAGTCCGGGCGACCCAAGCCAGCCAGTGATCATCTTTTTACATGGCTTGAACCGATCCCGGCTGGAGCTTCTGGACCGGGCGGCGCAGGCCAACAGGCGCGGGTATGGCGTGCTGCTTTTTGATTTGCGCAAGCATGGAGAAAGCGGCGGGCAATATACCAGTCTCGGAATCTTTGAAAGCCGCGACGCCTGCGGTGCCCGC
>CAMAWS010000177.1 GCA_945861845.1 Candidatus Sulfopaludibacter sp. SbA3
AAATGATTCGGACTCTGTAATTCGACATTTACCAACTCCCTGATCCGCGCTTCTCTGAACCAGGGAAAATCTTCAAACGGCAAGAAGCGTTCCTTGTCGGCAATCAAGAGCCAAAAGCCCGTTGATGAGACGTTACTTACTTCCGCTGAAGTGTGCTGCCCAAGCTTGCCTGATCTCATCCTCGTGCTCCTGAATCAATTTGAGCGCGGCTTTAACCTGACGGTCGGTTAAGCCGTAGTTTTGAGCCAACTCGATAGACGGTTCTATCCAGAATTTGGCTTCGCCATCCGGCCCTTTGACATGAACGTGCATCCTCGGTTCCTCGCGAGAGAAAAAATAGAAGCGTAGGGAACCGTCGCGAAAAATCGTCGGGCTCATGGAACCTATCTTACATTGAAGCGCCTCGGGTCCCTATGCGGCTTGTCGGTCTAACATGAATTGAGTCTCAGAACGTTAGTGGGTTAGGCTGCGAAGCTGTCACAGTCTAGGTCCGCCGTATTCTGAATTATTCGTGTTTAGCGCGAGTATCTTACACCTGAAGGCGGCGATTGCGCGAACTGTTAGGTCGCCGGAACCGTGCAGCCTAAGGCCCTAACGGAATAGGCTGCGAGGCTCAAAAAGGATCGGCGGTACTGCGCACGCTGCTTGATTCCGGGTCGACGCACTCTCGCGCTTTTCGGAGGCTTGGATTTGGCGTAGGTGGGAGCTTTGTCGCGATTTCGGTGGAATAGACAGCTACTTCACTACCACGCGGACGAATCATCGGTCGATCGGGCCTGCATTCGCAGCCGCTCATTATTCTTTATGGCTGGGCGCTTTGCGTCCTGATTCGCGCTATCGCGCTCACGTTTAGCGCCGGGCTTGCATTAAGCTGTTCCCATGGAGAATTTCGCCCTGATCGCGCTTGTCGAGAACCTCAGGCCAATGATGGCGGACCTGCTCATCCGGCGCGTCATCCAACAACAGGCGAATGGCTTCATTTTCCAGACTCGCTCCGCAAGGATTCCGGCTATCAAGGTCCTGTTGGAAGCGCGTAACCCTGCGATCTATACGTCGGAGACCAGGCCACCCACGGAAGCGCCGGGATCAGACTTCCTGATGATTCTGCGAAAGCACCTGACATCCGCGGAAATCGTCGACTTCCGAAAGCCCTTGTCTGAGCGGGTTATAGAATTTGTCTTCAAGACCACGGTTCCATCGAGGGAACTCGAAACAATGTCGCTCGTTGTGGAACTCATACCGAACGCGCCAAACCTTATCCTGCTCGACGCCGAACGGCGCCTCGTTTCTTCATGGGTTTCGCTGACGCCACAGCACGGAATGGGCGAATATGAGCCGTATTCATTCCCGAAATCCGGCGACAAGCTCGACCTGGAGCAGGTCCTGGAGCAGGAACTCCCCGAATTGGATGCCCTGGCCTCGGTCGAAGATCCACAGGCTGCACTGATGGCGCGTGTCGCCGGACTCGGCCCGGTATTCGCGGCCGAAATCCTGCACCGCCAGAAAAAGAGCGGCCGCAGTCTTACCGAGGAGATCCGGTCTCTTGTCCAGCACGTCCGAAGCGATTCGAAACTCGCATGGCTTTACACGGAGCTGCCGCTCAGCCACATCCTGGAACAGAACGACCTGCGAATGCTGAACAAGGCAACCATAAGCCCTGTTGAACTGGAGACTCTCCAACGAAGCCACAGTTCGCGATTGTTTGCGAATATCCAGGAAGCCGCCAGGTTCTACTACGATGAACTTGAGAGCCTCACGCTGCTCGACCGCGCGAAGTTACCAGTCCTTCGGGACCTTCGGACGGCGCACAAGAAGCTTGCGGAGCGTGAGAAGCGGTTACAGCGTGACCAGCAGAGATATGAGGAAGCGGAAGCGCAACAGAAGACCGCCCGGATGCTGACGTCGAGCGGCATGAAAATGGATGAGCACTACGACACCGTAACCGTTACCGACTACTTCGGCGACAAGCCGCAACGGATTCAGGTTCCGCTGGATTCATCCATGAGCCTCCGCGAGAACATCGACAAGCTGTTCAAGCTGCAACAAAAGGCATCGCGCGGCCGAAATCTCGTGGCGCGGAGGCTTTCCGAAATTCGTACTCGGCGCGGCGCCGCCGACGAGCAAGTCCGCCGTCTCCAGGCCATCAGGGACTGGGACACATGGCTCGCCATCGCAGGCAAGCTCGAAAAGGTTCGTACCGCCGAGACGGCCGTGCCGGCTGAAACAGAAGCGCCGCGGCGGCGGTTTCGAACCGTGACAATTGATGGCCGCGAAATCCTTATAGGACGCAACAGCCGCGAGAATGAGGAAGTCACGTTTCACGCCGCTATGCCGGATGATTTCTGGCTCCACGTGGCCGACTACAGCGGGTCGCACGTCGTTGTGCGAAATCCCAACAGGGAAATAGATCTCGATGAATCCATCCTGGTGAAGGCGGCGCAATTGGCAGCATATTTTTCCCAGGCGCGAAACTCGTCAAAGGTTGAAGTGCACTACACTAAACGCAAGCACGTCGCCAAACCGAAGCGTTCAAAAACCGGTCTCGTACGATTGGCGGAATTCAAGTCGGTCAAAGTGGAACCGAAAAATTGGGAGTGAATGAATCGCATGCTTGCGGAACTCCCCTCCTTGGTTAAGGAGGGGTGGACGCGACCTCAAGAAGATGCTGCGAAGCTACCTTTGAAAGGAGCGGACGGGGTGGGATGAACGGATGCGAATGCAAGCCCGATAGGGCGCAGCCATCAAGAATTAGATCAAGAGATTCCTTGATCAACACCACCCCGTCTGCGCCGCTTCGGTGGCTTCGCTTCGTTTTTTTTGGCGCAACCACCCCTCCTCGTCTGAGGAGGGGAGTTTTGAATAGGAATCTTTATGCTGGAACTCGATTACACGAACGTTCTCGAAGATGCCGTGGGGGCCGCCCAGGGAATTCCCAGAATCGCTTTCGACAAAGCCGCGGAGTCATCGGTGCACCTTATTGGCAACCTCGATGCCGCCCGCAAATCCGGAGCGCTTGGCTTCATGGACCTTCCGTTTGATGACGCACCCGTAAAGGCCGTCACGGAGTTTGCCCGGCAACGCGCCATGCCGAACGTCCTGGTACTTGGAATCGGAGGCTCCGCCCTGGGCCCAATGGCTCTCGATTCAGCGCTTGCACGGCCCAATTCGGGCAGGCGCCTTGTGGTTCTCGACAATATCGATCCGGATTTCATCTCCGATACGCTGGAAACGCTCGATCCAAAGGACACGATTGTCAATGTGATCGCCAAGTCGGGTGTCACGGCGGAGACGATGGCGACATTCGCAATCGTGCAAAACTGGATGATTGGCGCGCTGGGCGAGGGCCGGGCGCGGGAACATTTTGTGGTGACGACGGATCCGGAAAAAGGCGACTTGCTTGCGATAGCCCGCCATGAAAATTATCCCGTGTTTGTGATCCCTCCAAATGTTGGCGGACGATTCAGCGTCCTGACTCCGGTGGGTACGTTACCGGCAGCGCTGCTTGGCTTCAATATCGAATCAATCATGGAGGGCGCAAGACGCGCTGCACACCAGGCGCGCAAGCCTCTTCTTGAGAACCCCGCCCTGGCGGCCGCCTTCATTCAGTTCGTCCTCGAACGCGAGCGCAAGAAGTCCATCCTCGTGTTGTTTCCCTATTCACAGGCACTGTGGAAATTCGCGTTCTGGTTCAAGCAACTCTGGGGAGAGAGCCTCGGCAAGAAGCTCGACCGGCGCGGCCGCGAAGTCTACTACGGGCAGACGCCGACAGCGGCGCTTGGTGTGACAGACCAGCACTCGCAGCTTCAACTTTTCATCGAGGGCCCAAACGACAAGTCTTTCCTGTTCTGGGACGTGAAGGAGTTCCGCAACAAGCTGCCAATCCACCACCCTTACTCGAATTTTGATTCCATGGGCTATCTGCAGGACAAGACAATGTCGCTTCTATTCAGCGCGGAAAAACAGGCGACCGAAATCGCCCTGACCGAAGCAGGACGTCCAAATGCGACAATCACCGTCGATCGAATCGACGAGGAAACGGTCGGCGAGTTGCTCATGTTTTCACAGTACTTCACGGCATATGCGGGCGAATTTTATGACATAAACGCATTCGATCAGCCGGGCGTCGAATACGGCAAGAAGCTGACATTCGCAATGATGGAACGTTCCGGATTCTCCGAATACAGCGGGAAGATCGAACGAGTTCGCCAGAAGGGAAAATCAGTTATCCGATGAGGCGCCGCATATCACTTTTGTTTTTCATTGGCATTTTCTTCGCGGGATCGACCGCGCTCAGCTATTACTACTATTACGTCTACAATCCACCGCTCGAAGCCGCCGACCGCTTCATGACGGCGATGGAGTCTGGAAAGCCCGAGGCCTTGCGCACGGAAATCATCATGAGCACGGAAACCGAGGGAGTCGAACTGCGTGAACCTACAGATCAGGAGATTAAAGCGCTCGTTGCGACGCGATTTGAGCGAGGCCGGATACTGGACCAGCGCAGGCGGGAAGGAAACACGCGCGATTTCTACTATCTTGTGTATCGTGAGCCCGATGGGAGCGTTTACGCCCTGGTGATGACGCAGGTGAATGGCCGCTTTCGCGTTGTGATTCCAGTCATGCCGATGAGCAAGAGGAAGCAGTACCTCTGGGATTACGCATGGACGAACTAGAAGCCTCCCGATATACTGAATTCAGGTTTTCTCGAAGGAGGCAACATGTTTAAGTTGGGAATGCCAGAACTGATCATCATTCTAGTCATCGTATTCTTCATTTTTGGTGCGAAGCGCTTGCCTGAAATGGGCAAAGGCATCGGCGAGGGCATCAAGAATTTCAAGAAATCGATAAAGGGTGACGACGCGAATAACAACGACAAAGACAAGAGCGCCTAGCTTCAGTCTCCCTTCCATGGGTGCGCGCAAGCCATCCAATCCATCAATGGGCGCGAATACTTCACAGAATCAGCCGATCTTCTCCCACCCTTCGAGTTATTCGCTGCCGATCCAGGTATTCCAGTAGTGGTATGGCATATTTCCTGGAGACTCCGGTCAGTTCCTTGAATTCGCCAACACCGAGTTTCGGATTCTTCGTCTTCATCGATCGAATGTCGGAAATCATCTTCTCGATCACAACGCGATCGATGAACATTTCTTCGGTGACCTTGACGAGCACGTCTTCCTTCACCATCAACTGAATCAGCTTCCGCGCAGTATTCTTGTCGATCTTCAGGCCGCCAATGAGTTCTTCGAGTCCCGGAGCCTGCAGCCCCGCGGACCGGAGCCTGCCGATAATCTGGTTTCGCATGGCTTCTTCATCGGTCTTCAGCGTCACTTTCCTGCCAAATTCGTGAATGACGTCCTGCGCGCCGGCGATCTTCTTGTCCGCGACCAATTGATCCACCGCAGCCTGGAACACCAGGTTCGGGGCGTCGGCGAAGATGCGCGTCTTCAACTCCTCGCGGCTTATCCCTTGAACGAGCGGATTCGCCTGGTGGTATCGCTTCACTTCGTCCAGGGTACGCGTCGACAGTTCCTTGAAAAGGGGCGCCGAAATAACAGTTAGCGGATTTTCCCCAAGGATGCGTACGCGCCCGGCCTTCGCAAGGCTCAGAATTCTCTCTCTCGCCCGATCCGGAATCATTCCAAGACGCCCGACGAGTTGCTTCAGTTCGGCGGTCTGGGCTCCCGCTTGATCGACCAGCGTCGCCAGGCGATCTTCGGGAGTTCCGTCACTGAGCGCCCTGAGGGTATTGAGAATGGAGACATCTGAGCGGCGGCGCTTCTTCGGAAGGTAATCCAGGATCTGTCCGCCTCCGATGGTGATCATCGGGGAATACTGGCGAAGGATGAACCGGTCGGTGGGCAGGGCAAACGTCGGCTCCTCAAGTCGAATCTGGGCAAACGCCGATTTGCCCGGCTCGAGACGATCCTGGCCAATCAGGACAACGTAGCCCATCAGTTCGACCGTCCCCACGTGAAACCGAATTCTCTTTCGCAACTGTATTGGCCCGGGCGCCGATGGGAGCAGTTCGAGGTGACAATCGAACATTGACGTGGGCTGGAAGTATCCCGGCGTGGTCAGGACCATGCCGCGCTGGATTTCGGCGACGTCGACACCCTGAAGGTTCAGCGCGGTACGCTGGCCGGCGCGGGCCTCATCCGACAGGTGGCCATGGACTTGAATTCCCCGCACTCGTGCGACTCGCTGCGTGGGAAAGATTTCGACTTCTTCGTCCCTCCGGACATGACCTGAAATGAGGGTGCCGGTCACCACGGTTCCGAATCCCTTCATCGTGAAGCATCGATCGATGGGGAGACGGAACAATTCCGCCGCATCCTTGGGTTCGACTTTTGCGGCGAAGTCACGCAGGACGTCCACGAGTTGAGGTATGCCTTCTCGCGTCAGGGAGCTGACCCGAAGTATCGGCGAGCTCTCCAGGAACGAACCCTTGAGGAACTCTCGCACTTCCATTTCGACAAGGTCCACCATGTCAGGCTCGACGTTGTCGACTTTCGTGAGAACGGTTATTCCCTTCTTGATGTGGAGCAGCGAACAAATGTCGAGGTGCTCGCGCGTCTGGGGCATGATGGATTCATCGGCCGCAATCACCAGCATGACCATATCGATTCCGCCGATGCCGGCGAGCATGTTCTTGATGAACCGCTCATGCCCGGGAACATCGACAAATCCGATCGTAGTTACCGGATCCAGCTCGAGGCTTGCAAAACCGATATCAATGGTAATGCCGCGTTCCTTCTCCTCTTTCAGGCGATCCGCATCGATGCCGGTCAGCGCCTTGACGAGCGACGTCTTGCCATGGTCG
>CAMAWS010000178.1 GCA_945861845.1 Candidatus Sulfopaludibacter sp. SbA3
AAAAAACCAAGATGCCCTTCGTGTTGCTTGGCGAACTTGGCGTCTTGGCGGTTCAACTGCTTTTTTCAGGATCAACGACGACAACCCCCCGGCTGATCCAAAGACGGCGCGCTTTGCGATGCTATACTGAGCGTTCAAATCAGCGTTTATGATCGCCTCCCTTGAATTCATAGCTCGACACACTCGCGAACTGCAGGCTTCAGGCAAGAAGGTCGTTTTCACCAACGGGTGCTTTGACATTCTTCACCCTGGACATATCGAACTGCTGAAGCAGGCGCGCGCCCATGGCGACGCACTTGTCGTCGCCATCAACACGGACGCGTCTGTACGCCGGTTCAAAGGCGCCAGCCGCCCGATCATTCCCGAACAGGAACGTGCGGAGTTGCTGGCGGCACTCGAGGTGGTGGACTTCGTCTGCACCTTCGACGAAGACACACCGCTTGAAGCCATCCTTAAAGTCCGGCCCGATGTTCTTGTGAAAGGCGCCGATTGGGGACTCGATGGAATCGTCGGCCGCGCCGAAGTTGAAGGTTGGGGCGGCGAGGTCATCGCGCTGCCTCTCGTCCAAGGCGCGTCCACTACCGGAATCGTCGAGCGAGTCATGCAGAAATATGGCCAACACTGAAATAGCGCTCACAACAGTTTTGGTTGAAACATTTGCTCATCTACCGGGCCCGCCCGGGCGATTCGGTCTGCCGCAAGATATTTCTTATTCCGGAGACTTTATTTCGTTTCGCAGAGCCGGGCCGCGAGCGAAACATTCGAGACCCTTGTATTCAGCATCTTGGGATTGGTACGAAGACTGCATAACTAACACTCCTCATTTTCAATAAGGTGGAATCATGAGAATAGTATTGTCATTAAGCTTCATGTTGTTTTTTGGCTGCAATAATTTTGCATGGGCATTCTCGGCGGGACCGCCGGCCAGCAGGAATGGCCTGGACGGACAATACTGCACGGCATGTCATCGCACGAATGCGCTGAACAGCGGCAAGGGCAATGTGCGGATCGAGGGCATACCCCTGGCATGGTTTCCCGGAGAAACGTACAACGTGCGAGTCATGATCACGCATGAGGGCTCCAGCCGTTGGGGCTTTCAGCTTTCCGCCACAGGGGAAAATGGGCAACAGGCTGGAGATTTCCTTCCGGGCGCTGATGGGCGGACAGCAACAGTGACTGCGCCTGTGAATGGCTCTCAGGTTCAATTCATTCGGCAGACCAGCGTGGGGACAGGGCCGGGAGGGACCAACAGCTATGAATTCCGGTACCGCGCTCCTGCAACTGCGGCGAACGGAACCATCAGGCTCCACCTTGCAGGCAACGCTGCAAACGGCAATAACGCGAATACGGGCGATTTTATTTACGCGACGGAAGCTGCGGTTCCAGTCGCAATGATGACGAACAATCGGAGCTTTACGTTTGGTGAGCGGGGTGGCGCATCGGTAGGCACCGCAAACCGGAGCGCTGCTACCGTAGTTGGCCACGCCCGAATCCAGCCGGGCCCTGGCAGCCCGGCTCCGTCCGGGGTCGCAATACTGGGCTGGAGCGCGAACAACGTAACGATAAGTGAAGCATCCTTTACCGCAACCAGGCCCCTTCGCTCCGGCCGCATCTTCACCGACATCGGTGACGGCGTGAATACCAGCGTGGCGATCGTCAATCCGGGTTCCCAGGCTGCGATGCTCTCCTATTTCTTCACGGACGAAGGTGGAACGAACTTCGGCCATGGCGGCATCGCCCTGGCGCCCAATACACAGGTAACTGGGCTTCTGGACCAAGCGCCTTTTTACAGGCAAACCTTGAAAGGGATGCCGGTTTCGCGAAGCCGTTCGTTCACGATCAATTCCACCGTGCCTGTCTCAATGTTGGCGATGCGAGGATCCACAGACGAGCGAGCGCAATTTCTCATGGCGCCCCTGCCAGTCACCGATTTGTCGGCATCTTCCGGCGACCCCGTTTCGATACCGGTGTTTGTCGATGGCGGCGGATCGACAACCGAGGTTCTGCTCCTCAACCCGACCGATGCAACCCTCAACGGCAGCATTGAGTTTCTTTCGTCAGGAGGAAAGACCCTCACCGTAAGCCTGGCCGGAGCGGCCCGGAACCGGTTCAATTATTCGATCCCGCCCCGCAGTTCGCGCCGGCTTTCCACCGGGAACACGGTTGACACAACTGTTGCCGGATCGATACGAATCGTCCCGGTATCAGGAGCCACTGCGCCGGCAGCAGCCGCGTTGCTTTCAACGCGAGCCGGTGACGGAACCGTTTCGGAATCCATGGTAGAAGCTGTCGCGGCCGGGTCGGCGTTTCGAATCTATGTTGAAAATGCCGGCGACTTCGCCGCCGGCCGGCCGGGCGCGATTCAATCGGGATTCGCGATCGCCAATCCGGGCGCGGATGTTTCGACAGTCACGCTCGACCTGACGGCGTTGAATGGCGTCTCGTCGGGATTCACGGCCTCGCTGCTCATTCCCGCACGGGGCCAGACGGCCGTGTTCTTGAATGAGATTCCCAGGTTCGCTTCACTGCCTTTGTCGTTTCAGGGAGTGCTGAGAGTGTCGACCACTTCGGCCTCGGGCATCGCGGTAACGGGCATGCGGGGACATTACAGCGAAAGCTCCTATCCGAGCCTGATCGTGAGCGGAATGCCGGCTTTCAACGAAAACAGTGCGCTATCGTCGGAGGACCTTGTATTTCCCCAGGTCCTCGATTCAGGCGGATTCACCACACAGATCGTCGTGTTCAGCGGATTGGCAGGGCAGCGCGGTACGGGAAACCTGCGTTTCTACTCACCCAGCGGCCAGCCACTGACGTTGACCACGAGATAACAGTACTCGGGCCGCGCTCTCGATTTTCCAGGTAAATCGGGAGTGCGGTCCATCACCGTCCCTGCCTGCCTGAACCGCTTGTCCGCTCTCATCTGAGATCTCCGCCGCAGGATACAGCCTTGACTCATGTTTGCTTATAAGCGAATATGCCGAATGATCATTCGTCCGGAGAGAACCATGACTCGCAACACAAAGACCACTCTATCTTCCAGTCACGAAGAGGCTGCAGTTGAGAGCTTTTGCAGGGACCCGGGGTTTGCCGCTCAATATCTGAATACCGTGCTTGAGGACGGCGATCAGGAGGAGATCATGGTCGCTTTGCGCCGAATCGCGGAGGCTTTCGGAGGCGTGCCAAAACTGGCGGAAAGCGCCAAGTTGAACGCGACAACGCTGTACCGCACGTTGTCGCGCAAAGGCAACCCCGAATTGCGGAGTATGGCCGCACTCCTCAAAGCAATGGGCATGCGGCTGGCAGTCCAACCGATCCGCATTCCGGCGCGTGAACACCGCTCTCGCCACACCTACAGCAAGAATCAATAGGGTTGGACAGGCACCCGGCGACTTAAAAAATGGAAATTCTCGAAACCCGGATTCAGAAGATTCTCGCGCGTATTTCCAATGCAACGGATTTCCGCCAGATTGCCTCGGAAGCTTTGCGAGGCGAATCCGAAGTTGTCGTATCCGGGCTTGCGGGAAGCGCCCGGTCGCTATTCATGGCGCGGCTCTGGCAGGCTTTGCGCCGCCCACTTGTACTGATTACGCCTCATGACAGCGCAGTCGAATCCCTCGCGTCGGATATTTCTTACTTTCATAGTGAGTTGAATCCCGCCGCCGTTGGCCGGGTGTCTGCTTTCCCGGCGTGGGAAACGGATCCATACGGCGGCCTTTCGCCCCACGCGGACATCCAGCAAGCCAGGGCGACCACGCTGTGGAAGCTTCGGCACAAACAGGTCGATATCGTTGTGGCGTCGATTCGGTCGGCGGCGACTCGCCTTGTGGGGCCATCGACGTTCGATACATACAGTCTTCACGTTTCTGCGGGCGACGATCTTTCGCAGGATCTGCTGGTCGAGCATATGGCAAGCGCCGGTTATCTCCGGCAGGAGCCGGTCGGCGCGCCCGGTGAGTTTTCAATTCGCGGCGGCATCGTCGATGTCTTTTCGCCGCTGATGCGTAATCCTGTGCGTATCGAATTCTTTGGCGACTCCGTGGATTCCATCCGCGAATTCGATCTCGACGACCAGCGTTCGCGCACCCCGCTCCGGCACATCGATATTCTTCCGATGCAGGATTCGGTGATCAGCCGGGAGATGCTGAAGCAGTGGGCTGGGCGCGCGCGCCAGCGATGGCCCGAGGACGTATTTGCCAAAGACCTGAACGACAAGCTGGTATTCGCCGACAATGGCGAATTCTTCGCCGGCGCGCCGTTCCTGATTCCGATCGTCCAGCCGGCGGAACGGCTGGAAGCGACACTTCTCGATTACATCGATCCATGCGTCGTGGTTGTCGATGAGCCGGAAGTTCTCCACGAAACGCACGAGAAGTTCTTCCTCGTTCTGGAACAGCGGTTCGAGCAAACGAAGAGCGCGGGGGGCGTGGCGCTCCCACCCGGCGCCATATTTGTTCCTCCGCACGATTTTCAGGCGATTACCCAGGCGCAACGGCGGGTGAATCTTGAGGAACTCGGCTCGGGCGTATTTGAATCCGCCGCCACGTTTCTGGTTCATGGCCAGTCCTCCCCTATGTTTCATGGCCGCATCAAAGACATGGTTGCCGCCGTGCGCGACGCTTACGACGCCGGGCGGCAGATAGTTCTTCTCGGCAGCACTCTCGGAATGGCCGAGCGTTTGCGGGATGTCCTGCACGAGTATGACGTCCCATTTCGGTCCGAGTTTGGCGAACAGCCAATGAAGGCAGTCGAAGAAGCCAATGCGCCGATTATCGGGGTTGGCCGGATCTCGAAGGGTTTCCTTCTGGCGGATGTGGGACTCGAAATATTCGCCGAGGCCGACATATTCGATGAATCCGAACATTTGTCCTCACCTCATCGCCGCCGCCAGCGAATTTCGTCCTTCATGTCGGACCTGCAGGACCTGAAACCCGGTGATTACGTCGTTCATATCGACCACGGCATCGGGATTTACAGCGGATTGACGGTGGTCCATGACAAAGAGTGCATGGTATTGGTCTACCTGGGCGGCGATCGTATCTTCGTCCCGCTTGAACGCCTCGATCTTATCCAGAAATACTCGTCAACCGAGGGCGCCAGGCCGCAGCTCGACAAGCTCGGCGGAACGACCTGGGTCGCCCGGAAGACGCGGGCCAAGAAGGCAATCCGCGATATGGCGCAGGAACTCCTGAAACTGTATGCCGAACGCAAGCTGGCGAGCGGTTACGAGTTCTCGCCGGATACGGAATGGCAGAAGGAATTCGAGGAGGCGTTTCAATACGATGAGACCCCGGACCAGATAACGGCGATCGCCGACATCAAGCGCGACATGGAATCGTCGCTTCCCATGGATCGCCTGATCTGCGGCGATGTCGGCTACGGCAAGACCGAAGTTGCGATGCGCGCGGCTTTCAAAGCTGTGGGCGACGGCAAGCAGGTGGCCGTTCTCTCCCCAACGACCATCCTTTGTTACCAGCACTTCGAAACATTCAAGGAGCGCTTCGCGGCGTTTCCAGTTCGTATCGCAATGCTGAGCCGCTTTGTGCCGCTCAAAGAGCAGAAAACGATAGTCGCCGATGTCGAGGCCGGAAAGGTGGATGTCGTTATCGGGACTCACCGCCTTTTGTCGAAGGATGTGAAGTTCAACGATCTTGGCCTCATGATCGTCGACGAAGAACAGCGATTTGGCGTCTCCCATAAGGAGCGCCTGAAGCACCTCAAGAAGCAGGTCGATGTCGTAACCATGACCGCGACGCCGATTCCCCGCACGCTGAACATGGCCCTGAGCGGATTGCGCGACATGTCCGTCATCGAAACTCCGCCCCGCGATCGCCTGGCAATTCAGACCGTGGTTGTGAAGTTCAAGGCGCAGGTGATCGAGAACGCCATCAATTTCGAACTCGAGCGCGGGGGGCAGGTTTACATTGTCCACAATCGCGTGGAGTCCATTTACTCGCTGGCCAGTTTCATTCAAAGAATCTGCCCGAAGGCCCGGATCAGCGTCGGTCATGGACAGATGAGCGAGAAAGAGCTCGAGCAGGTCATGACGAATTTCATGCACCACAAGTTCGATGTCCTGGTTGCCACGACCATCATTGAAAATGGCCTGGACATTCCGCTTGCCAACACGCTGATCGTCAATCGCGCCGACCGCTTTGGGCTGTCGCAGCTTTACCAGCTTCGAGGCCGCGTCGGGCGATCGAACCGCCGTGCTTACGCCTACCTGCTTATTCCGTCTGACGAGTCTTTAACGCAGATCGCCCGGCGGCGTCTGGCCGCCATCCGGGAATTCAGCGAACTCGGCGCCGGATTCCGAATTGCCGCTCTGGACCTGGAACTTCGAGGGGCGGGCAACCTGCTCGGCGGCCAGCAACACGGTCATATAGAAGCGATCGGCTTTGATCTGTATTGCCAGCTTTTGGAAAGAACTATCGAGGAAGTGCGTTCCGGGGAGGTACAGCCCGAGGTTGAGACGCAGATCAACCTCAAAGTCGACCTTAAGATACCGTCGCACTTCATTGAGGAAGAAATTCAACGGCTGCGTTTGTACAAGCAGATCGCTTCCTGCCGAAACGAGGACGAGGTCGATAACCTCTCCCGGGACCTCGAGGACCGGTTTGGAGAACTGCCTCTGCAGGTCCGGAACCTCCTGGAATACGCAAGGCTGCGAATACTGGGCCGAAGCCGTGGTGTTATGGTCATAGAAAGAACGGCGCATGGGATTGATATCCGGTTCCATGAAAACGCCCGCATTGACCCCGAGCGCATTGTGGAATTGGTGGGATCCGGTGAGTCGGTTGTGTTCGCGCCGCCGGCA
>CAMAWS010000179.1 GCA_945861845.1 Candidatus Sulfopaludibacter sp. SbA3
TTACGAATATGGATGCTATTGGGTGTTCTGGTGGCGCTGTTCGGCTTACCCGGCGTGGGAATGGCACAGGCGAATGACGCACCGAGCCTCGCGGGTGTCATCGACATTCACGCGCACGTGGCGCCGGAGACGAAGGCGTTAAACTTCCAGCGCGCATTCGACGCTATCGAAGCGGCGCAGATCGCCAAGATTTACGGCATGAGGGGCATAGTGCTCAAGGAGCACCACACGGAGACCGCAGGCTGGGCCTACCTGGTGTCTCAGATGGTCCCGGGCGTCGAGGTCTTCGGCGGCGTCATCCTGAACCGGTATGTGGGCGGCATGAATCCCGCGGCGGTGGAGGCTATGGCTTTGTCGCGTGGAGGCCGGGGCAAAGTTGTGTATATGCCGACGATGGACGCGGAATACCGCAATGAGGGCCAGCCCGGCAGGGTCCCGGTCTCGCGCAACGGACAACTGCTGCCGGAAACGCTGGAAGTCCTCAAGGTCGTGGCAAAGCATAATATTGGCTTGTCCACCGGACACGTCAGTCCGGCGGAGACTCTGATGATCATCCGAGCGGCAAAGGCTGCGGGCGTCAACAAGATCTACGTGCAGCACCCGAACCACGGCGGGCTCGTGTGGTCAATGACGCAGCTGAAGGAGGCGGTCCGTTTGGGCGCGATGATCGAGATCGTGACGAGCGGGGATGGCCTCACGGGAGGACCCGCGGGCAGAGGAGTACCCGCGGTCGTTAATGCTGAGAATCCAACGATGGATTACGGGCCGCAGAAGATCGCGGATATTCGAGCGCTCGGGCCGCAAAACATCATCCTGAGCACCGATCTCGGCCAACCCGCCAGGGTGAACTACGCCCAGGGCATTCAAATGGCTATGGCTGTCCTTCTAAAAGAGGGCTTCAGCCAGGCCGAGATCGACATGATGACCAAGCGCAATCCCGCCCGCTTCCTCGGCCTCGAGTGAATCGGACGCGCCTTAACCGTTCACTCAACGACAAGGCGAATGAGGATGAGAGCTTCTGGCATTCGCCTTGATGCTGATCATTACTGCGCGGCAATTGAGATTCGGTTCTTAAGCATGGAAATTCTTCCGACCATTGTTCAGGATTTTCGCACCCTGAAGGGCCTTGCAGACAAAGCCATCGCGCAGGTTCGAGATCGGGATCTCCACTGGCAGCCGGATAAGGAATCCAACAGCATTGCGGTGATCATGAAGCACATCAGCGGCAACATGATTTCGCGATGGACGGACTTCCTGACTTCCGATGGCGAAAAGCCGAACCGAAACCGCGATGCCGAATTCGAGGACGACCAGGTTTCGCGGGAGGAGCTTCTGAAGCGATGGGAGGCTGGTTGGGATTGCCTGTTTCGCGCTTTCGACGTGCTCTCTGAAAGCGACATCGAGAAGACCGTCTACATTCGCGCCGAGCCTTATACAGTGCTGAAAGCAATCACGTGGCAAGTCCGGCATTACAGCTATCACATCGGCCAGATTGTCTACATCGCCAAACATCTTCGTTCGGAAGAATGGAAGAACCTGTCCACCCCGCGTGGAAAGTCCGGAGATTACTTGCGGCGCGGACCGTAGAAATGTCTTAGACGCGCTGATGGCTCTCTCTTTCCCGATTCGGTCCGCTTACCGGGCCTTTGTGATTTTCATGACGGTCAGCGCTGAAGCGCCGGAGGAATAAATAGAGCCGTCGGTGTCGACACCCAGCCCGTGACTCCGTGCGGTGGAAACGGAATCAATCAGTTTTCCGTTCTTCACAATGTTGACGATGCCGACATTCACGTCGCTGATATAGACGGTGTTGTCGGAGGTGACGACGATCCCGCCACGCGAGGGGAAAGGCCAGGTCTCGACGAATTTACCCTCCTTGTCGAAGACCGAAATGCGCTTGTTGTCGCTATCGTTCACGAGGATCCGGCCCTGGGAATCGAGGGCAACGCCGTGCGGCAGCTGAAGCTGTCCGGGCTGGGAACCTTTCACTCCCCCGATGATTCGGACAAACTCTCCCTTACTGGAGAAATGGACGATCCTTGCATTCTGATAACCATCCGACACATAGATATCGCCGTTGGGCGCGATGGCGACGTGGTTCGGCTGGTTGAATTGATCGCGCGACGTGTTATCCCCTGCGACGCCTTTCCTGCCGAGGCTCATGAGGAGCCGACCATCAGGGCTGAACTTGTGCACCACGTGGGCGGTGGAGTCGGTCGCCCAATAAAATCCCTGTGAGTCGATCGTCACGCTGTGCGCGGTGTCAAACAGACCGGCATCTCCCCAGGCCTTCACGAATTTACCGTCACGGGAGAACAATCGAAAATGCGGCGCCACGCGCACCAGCACCAGGACGTTCCCCTTTCCATCCGCCGTGATCCACGAGGTCGAGCCATCCCAGACTCCCCCCGGAACCTGAGCCCAGTTCATGTCCACTTTGTAGTTTCCACCGGACTGCGCCGATATGCCGGGCATATCGACGAAAGCGAAGCACACCAGAAACCCTGAAAGAACACCTGCAATCGAACGATTGTTCACGACCGATCTCCTTTCTTAAGCAGGGACGGCGCGGCGCAATCCACGAGCCTAGCGGCCGTAGAGGAGCAGTTCCTTGCCGTCGGCCAGTACGATGCGCTCAAGCTTGATGATTTTCTGGCGGTCGGCGAACTGATAGCCGATGCCAGTGATCACGTCACCGGGCTTCACCGTCGTCCTGGTCCAGCCGTTGCCCTCCATCCGATTGACGGCGGGGCCACCTATCTCCCATTTCTCCTTCTGTCCGCCATTGGTTTGAACCTCAAGGGTCATCATCGGATGCGGATTTCCCCACTTGAAGTCGATTATCGTGCCCTTTACGGTCACGAGTCGGTCATAGCTCACCGGCCATGTGTGATGCGCAGATAGCGGCACCACAGCAGAGACCAGCGCAAGGATGACAAATACTGGAACAAATAAGGCTTTCATCGTGGCTCTCCTCCTGCGAGCGATTCTAGAGCAGGTTCGCAAATACAGGAAACGCGAAAACGCTCAAATCGTCAGAGGTCGGGATGGAAGCCCGAGACACTCGATGATTTTTCGCGCCGGCTCCGTTGAGTTCTACTTCTTTCCGTAGTTCTGCTTCGCCGCGGCCTCCATCAGCGCTAGCGTATCGGTGTTCGTACACATGGCTTCCATAACCTGGTCGAACGGTGCAAGGCGGTACGTCTTCTTGCTCACCCACGGACGGATCAGGACCTTGGGATCGTCGAAGGTCTTCTCCACTTCCATCGCATTGGCGGCGATGCGGCGATACCGCTCGGTCACGCGTAGCGCGTCGGAATGGAACGAAACCACGCCCTGCGGCGAGATCCAGTTCCGATCGTTGAACGTCGTCACGTCGACGACGAGCGTGTCACCTTCCCACTTGCCGACCGAATCGCCCCAGTAGGACGGCGCCTGCAATTCACTGTGCTGCCGGCCGGCTTCGGTCGGAATAATGCGGAAGCCGTGGTACGTCTCCTGGAGGAGCACCACCAGCTTCGGCGTCTGCACCAGTTGAAAGACGTTCGTGGTCGGCGGCCCGCCGACACTGGCGATGCATCGCAGCGACGGATCGTCCTTGTCGCTCAAGGTCTTTGCCTTCTCCTTGGCCCACGGCTGATACAGCGACGCGAATGTCGATCCGACCGGGGGCTCCGGCGCGGGTCCGCTGCGTACCGCGCCCACGCGTCCGCCTTCGAGCGCCGGCTCAAAGCCCAGCCACCACACGCCTGTGAGATCGGGATGGCCGGCGGCGGCGGTCGGCACCGGACCTTCCGGCTTCCAATTCGCGTCCTGCGCAGTAATGGGCGCGGCCGTGAGCCACGCGGCAGCCGCGGCGGCGAGCACCACACAGCAGAGAGACTTACTGTGCATCGGCTGCTCCTTTAGGACCAACGATGTACGAACGGCCGTCTTCAAGGATGATCTCGCGCACCGCACCCATCGGCGCCGAGAGGTCCCGTGCGTGCACGCCTTTGACGGTGACTTTGTCGCCCACTTTGATTGAGTCGCGCTTGTATCCCGCACGCATCAGCGACGTCGGCGTGTTTCCTTCGAAGCCCCAGCGCGTCACCTTCCCGCTCGCATCAGTAATATTCACGTAGAACCACGAGTGGGGATTCTCGATGCGCACTTCGGCAACTACGCCGGTGACCTGGACGGGCTTCGTTTCATCGAAGGCAGCGGCGAAGGAATGATGCGCACCAAGCTGCGCTGTGCCCATCGTGAGGCCGAGGGCAAGTAGCGCGAGCCCTGTGAGTATTCGGTTCATAGATTCTCCTGTTAATAGTTCGTAACTATTCAGTTTCACACCGATGAGAACTGAAAAATGATTGGTGATTAATGAGTATTGCGCTTGTCCGAGTCAACCGCTCTGCCATTTGCCGATTTGGCGAAAGGTATTAATCACTAATCATTTTTCAATTCTCAGCTGAATCTGCGACCTCCTAAATAGTTACAATAACTTAATTGGGTGCTGAGCTGGATCCAGCTTGCATTGAACGCATTGTAGATGTTGTGCTGGGCCTGCGCAACCGTTCCGCCGCTCTCCGAGTTACGATTTGTTTCACAGCCGCCGCATGGCATACTCCTCGCGTCATTACATGAGTGTGGAAATCCCAAAAATCGATGGATTTGAATATGAGAACAACTAGACTCGGGCTCGGCTTATTTCTACTTGCAGTGGTCGGTATCGGTGCGGCACAGACAACGAATTCACTTCCGGAGGACGTCCACCCGGACTCACGCAGCCGCCTTCCGCCGGCTAAGCGTGAGGAACTGGACGAAGACGGCAAGAAGGCATATGACGCCATAGTTTCCAATCCGCGCCTGCTGGCGGGTCTTCGGGGTCCCGCAGGAATCCGTCTTTACAGCCCGAAGTCGGGCGGGGGAAACCAGTACTTGCGTTTCGAAACCGCGCTGGGCCGCCGGCTGTCCGAACTTGCAATACTGGTCACGGCGCGCGAGCTGGATCAGCAGTTCGAATGGACCACGCATGAGCCGGAAGCTCTCAAGCAGGGACTCGAACAATCGATCATCGACGTCGTGAAATATCGAAAGCCGCTCACGGGCCTCGGAGAGAAGGAATCCGCCATCATCCAGCTCGGCCGCGAAGTGTTCGGCAAACACAAAGTCAGCCCGGAAACTTTCGCGCGCGCGAAAAATTTCTTCGGCGCCAAGACGATGATCGACCTGGCATCCTTGATGGGCGATTTCGCTTCGACGGCCGTTCTGCTGACGACATTCGACCAGCAGATACAGCCCGATCAGGAAACGCTTTTGCCGATTCCCTGAGGTAAGCGTTCCGTCTTGTTGATTTGTGGTCTTGGCGTTGGTCGAGCACGCCTGAAAATCGACGAGATTTGCCTCAACTTGACAATAACGATCGGACGCTATTCCCGTGTGAGCTTGAAATTACCCCGCGAATTGTTACGGGTCCAGGTTCCCGTGAGGGTGCGGTTGGGTGAACCGAGGTTTTCGAGCTTTCCATCCACGACGATCCGGACCGGGTTGCCATTCCCGTCGCTACCGTCTGCCTCGAGGTGAACGGTCCAATTCTTGGAGTTCAGTGTTCCCATTCGGATTTCGGCGGCATCCGGGGAGCCTGCATTGATGGTACCGCTGAGTGTCGTCGTCCCCCAGTTCAGTTCGATCACTACCGGATTGCGGTCGGCGGGTGTCGTGCCCCAATCCCCGGACCAGATGCCAACCAGCGGGTGGCCCTGCTGGGCCACCAGCGGCGGGAGCACGATCAGGCACGCCAAAACCATAAGCAGACAACAGACTTTAGCGGGCATCTTCATCTCCATAAGGTCACGGAACAATCGGACTCGTGCGGTCGATCAGGTTGTTCCCGGCGCCGATCATCAATTCTTGGGCGAGATTGCCATCCTGACAGACGAATTCAAACGATTCCCTGTTCGGGGTCCACGACATCATCATTCCGGTCGACCACGGCTTCGTATAGGCCCCGGGATCGTCGATGATCATCTCGTACCGCAGGGTATTGAAGTCCATACGCGTGATGCGTTCCGTGAGATGCGCTTTTTTCGTATTGGGTATTCCCCGGGCGTCGAGCCAGCCTCGTTCGTTGATACCGACCGTGTCAATGACGAGGGTGTCTCCCTCCCAGTGACCAACCGAGTGTCCATAGTAGCTCAGATCGAGATCCGCCGGGTGAGCGCGGCCATCCATATAAATTGGCCGGAACGTGTGTGGTCCGCCCGTCGCGAAGATATAGATGCGTTTCTCTTCGGGCACCTGGACGATATCTGTGCCATACGGCGTCGCCATGTTCCGGTATCCGCCGCCGGGTTTGCACCGTGTATAGGGCTCGCCTTCGTGAGTCTGACGGTACAAATAGAGCGACTCCGCCCACGGCTGGAAGGGAACCGCGCTGTAATTAGGCTTCAGGCCCTCCGGACCATTGTCCCGATTGTTGCCCTCACGGTCGCGGAGCGCAGTCTGCTCTTCGGTTTCGGGGAGGATTGCGCGGTAGTCCTGGCGGTCCCACACCCCATTTTCGCCCTGCGGAGGCGCAAGACTGACGGTGCCATCGGGCAGGCGTGGGATCGGGCGGACGGTCCCCGGCCTAACGGCATTCTGGGCAAAGGATGCCTGCGTGAACCATGGCGTCAGGCTCAGCAGACAGACGAAGGCCAATGCAGTCGCAAATCGATTTTGTCGTATCATGGCAACTCCTATAGTTCGAGGGTCTACTGCGTAACGCGAGTCTGCCGGTTACGGTGTCGTTCCCTGGCTGGACGCGGCCCCCAGAGTC
>CAMAWS010000180.1 GCA_945861845.1 Candidatus Sulfopaludibacter sp. SbA3
GCCGAATGCCGTTGCGTTTGGGAAGAACGGCGAAATTTTCGTGTCCGACGGGTACATCAATTCCCGGATCGTCGAGTTCACGAAAGACGGGCAGTTCGTTCGTATCATCGGCGGCGTCAAGGGAAGCGGGCCGGGAGAGCTTGATCTTCCGCATGCCGTGGACATCGATGCAACGGGCCGCATCGTTGTTGCGGACAGTGCCAACAAGCGCATCAGCGTCTTTGACAAGGAGGGCAAATTCGTCGAGAACTGGCCGGCTCCCGGACAGGGGGGATTAGCTGTCGGCTCCGACGGTACCGTCTACGTCAGCGACGTCAATGCCGGAGCGGTTGTCCTGTTGAAGGATGGAAAGATTATGGATGTGATCCACATCCCGGGCCGGCCGCATGCACTCAGCCTCGACGTCGCCACCAACGATATCTATCTCGCCTCGACTGAACCCATGAAGCCGAACGTGATCAGGATTGTTCGAAAGAAAGCCGCTTCAAATTAGCCGGGACGCACCCAAACTGCGGGTGCGTCCCGGACGTTCAATCAAATATTTCCGGAAAATAGAATGTAAAAACGGTGTTTCCATTCCCCGTGGGAACCATGATTTCTTTATGCAGAGGATCGATCTCCACGCCATTGACGTTCATCCCGGTGATCTTGGTGACTGGAATTCTCCAGCGTGGCGGAACGTTCCCGCTATCATTGACACTCCAAACACCGATCGCTCCTCCGGCGGCGCTGGCGATAATCCAGCCCTTCGGCGCGTAGATGTGAGGTTTCCCGCCGCCGAGTTCGCTGTCCGGTCCGGAGATGACCCGCAACGGTTTCGCGTTTCCGCTCGCCGTGCGATCGAAGATCAGCAGGGAAGCCGGTCTTCTATCGCCGATCGCGCCACTGCTGGGAACGATCAATAAATTGCGTACCGGGTCCACGGCCACGTTCGGAAGGCCGCCTCTCTGATCGGGCTTCGGAAAACGAATTTGAGTATCGGGGCCACCAAGAATGCGCTTCGGCGCCACGTCTCCCTGGGCTGTCCGGTCGAATACCAACACGGAGTCCCTGGCGATCGGGAGATAGATCTCGTTGTTCACCGGATCCACGTGAACCGCGTCCAGGGCGCCATAGCCGGTACCGACGATTTGCGTTTGAGGCCCCTGAATGTACCTGGCGGGCGCTTCCTCTCCCTTTGCGCCTCCATGGAATACCAGGATCGCCTGCGCCAGCGGGCTGGGTACGACTATCTCATCGTGAATCGCATCGTATTCGAAAGCGTGCATCGTCCGGCTGATCAGTGTCTTTTGTCCGATGATCGTTCTGGTCGGCGGCGTGTTCTCCTTCGCCAGCCTGGCGAAGGCCGCAATCTGCGGATGGTTCACTCAGTTAGGCACCAGGTATTCCTGGCGTTTGCTGTCATACGCAACGGCCTCGACCTTGCCGAACTCCAGCCCTTGGTATCCATCGGGAGCGCTCTTGATGGTGCGCAGGGGCGCCACGTCTCCGTTCGCGTTGAGTGGATACACGGTGGCTGTGGCATTTCCAAAGCTCGAAGCCCAGACTTCGTTGTTCTTCTTATCGACGAAAACACCTGTCGGGTGGTTCAATCCGGTTTTGCGTCCCTTGATGACTCGCGTCGGGGCGACGTTACCCTGGTCGGTTGACTTGAAAACCAGGATGGAATGGTCGACATCGTTGGCGACGTACAGGTCGCCGGTGTCGGGATCCAGAGACATTGCTGCCGGCCAATTCAGCTGCGTCCGAGAGCCCTGAATAACCCGCGCGGGTGCCGCGTCGCCATCCGCGGCCAGCGGATAGATCGCAATCGAAGCATCCTCAAACCTTCCCGTGCCTGCCGTCAGGTAATCACTGACGTGACCCCAGTTGTTGACGAACATCAGCTTTCTCTTCGTGTCGATCGCGAGGCCATGAGTGTCGCTTAATCGCGTACTTTCACCCTTTAAAGACCTCAGGGGCTTCTCGTCGCCCGACGCCGTCTTGCGATACACCGGCACCTGGGGAGGGTACTGGATACCCACGTACAGTTCCTGCTTTTCCTCATCAACGGACAGGGAAAAGCCCCGATGCGGAGTGTTCAGCGTGCGCGTGGGCTCGACATTTCCCTCCTTGCTGCGGTCAAAGACGACGACTTTGTCTCCGACATCTGTTTCGACGGAGTAAATGTCGCCATTCTTTGGATCGATATACACGCCGTTGTTGTATTGAATGTCGGTCTTGTCGCCCATGATGACGCGTTTCGGCACGCTGAGCGGGGCACCGGGAGGGCTGTTTTCCAGCCGGTTGAATACCCGGATAGCCCACAGATTGTTATCCTGCAACACGACCTCATCGTGCTGGGTGTCCACCGCGACGAAGCTGTAGGTCGGATACGTATCGCGGATGGTGCGCACCGGGGGCCGCATCACATCAACCATCTCCCCGCCATTTTGAGCAGCGGCGTATACCGACTGCCCCGGATACATATCGAATGGCTCTCCGCGCAGTGCGCGGAAGGCGACACTGCTCGGTACGTTATCCCATGCGCACTGGTCTCCAAAGTCGGGGAGCTGCTGGATGGAAACCAGTTGCGGCGAGCCCGTGGCCGGCCGCAACGCCGTATTCATCGGAACCAGAAAGAGCGAAAAAACGCCCAGTGCTGCCGTTATCAGCGTGATCAGGATTACTTTGCGCATAAGTCTCCTTATCTAAAGGATGAACTAAAACACGTACTTCAGAGCCAACTGCATGATCCGCGGATCAGCCGCGGACAAGATTCGTCCGAACGCGGAATCCGTAAGCGTTGTATTCGGATTGCCCGGGTTTACATGGTTCGGCGCGTTAAACGCCTCGGCTCGAAACTCGACCGACTGGCCTTCCCGGACGCGGAATGTGCGTGTCAGGCCAAGATCGATCCGGATGCTTCCCGGTCCAGTGACATTCGCCTTTTGAATCAGCGGCCCGTATGCGCCCAACACGGGCGTCGCAAAGGCGGCGGGATTGAGCCATTGCTGGATCGTCTTTTCGGCGGCGTAAGGCGATGCGAGTACCTGCCTTGGCCGGATGTCGGTTGCGTCCGGCGCAATACCCAGGCTCGTGAGGCCGGTCGCCACAGTCAATTGAGCGCCCGTGAGGGCACGCACGATTCCGGAAACCCGCCATCCGGTTCCAAGAACTCGCAGTGTGGCGTTCGCAAACTGCGGCGTCTCATAAACAGTGGACATGTTGAAGTTGTGACGCCGGTCTGCCCCGCAATTGCCGCGCTCGAGGCCTCGGCGCTCGGGCGTTTCGGCGCTCCCATCCTCAATACAATGGGACCACGTGTAATTCCCTTGTATCGTGATGCCCCGAGCTCGACGGCGCTGGATTGAAAGAGCCAGCGCGTTATAGCTGCGTGTGAACTCGTCGCCTACCTTGGTAATGGTGCTGTAGTACTGTCCCTGATCGGCATTCTGCAGATTGAGCAGGCGCCGCTGCTGGGAATTCGTAGTCGCGGAACACGGTGAGAAAGCTCTCCCCGCGATCACACAACTCGCGCCCGGCAGATAAATCGACGGATTGATTTCCTGCAGTGTCAGACTGTGAATGACACTGCTGCCCATGTAATTTGCAGCAACCAGCCAGTCTCTTCCAAATTGCTTCTGGGAGCTGAGGTTCCACTGATTGATCTGCGGTGTCTTTACATTCAGGGGGAAGTACTGATAGGCGCCCGCCGTCGGGAAAGTGACGTTTTGATCGATGCGAACCGGGAACGGACTTCCTCCGGGATAGCCCTGCCAGGGATCTTCAAACCCGCCCGTCGGATTTGTGATCGAAACGAGGATGTTTCGCGGTGGCGTGTCCCGGATGCCGGTAAAGTTGTTTAGCGACGGATAGTCGAAAAACAGGCCGTACGATGCGCGAACCACCGTTAAGCCGTCGCCCTTAGGATCCCACGCCAGACCCAGACGCGGTCCGAAGTGAAGCCACCGGTTTTGGTTTTGTGAATATCCGAGGTCCGGTACTTGCGAGTCGCCCGCGAACAGCACTCCGGCTGGAGCGTTCTTAAAGACGGTGCTTCGCAGGCCTTGATCGAACCAGGCTTTGTCGAAAAGCGCAGTCTTCGACCTGGCGTCGTACGGCCAGATATAAGGCTCCCATCTCACGCCGCCGTTCAGGGTCAGGCGTGACGTCGCCTTCCATGTGTCCTGCAGGTAAAGACCTAAGTAATTCTGACGGATGTATTGCGCCGCCGGCTGGCTCTGCTGCCAGTCCTGCAATTTTCCCAGCATGAAATCGCCCATCGACAAGCCAGTATTCGATGCGTTGAATCGCATTCTGCCGGCGTTCCACGTTGTGGAGGTGTAGTTCATGTTGGTGTGGATGAAGTTCGCTCCGATCCCGATCTGATGGGATCCCCGAATCCAGCTCAAATCCTCCGAGGCCTGGTAGGCAAGGGAGTTCGTCTTGCCTGGAGTATGCAAGGCGCCACCCGTCCCGCCGGCGGCAGTATCAAACGCGCCTGAAACGAAAAATATCGTGATTTTCGGGTAATCCGGCGGGTACCAGAGGCCTTTTACTCCCAGGTCGCCGTAGGTGAACAGATCATCCTTGACGAGCTTTTCGTTGACCAGACGAAACAGGGTCCCGCGGAAAGAACTCACCATGTTGGGACTGATCGAGTAGGTGTCACCCAGCACGAACGAGTGAACGCGGCGTTTCCAGTCACCTTCGGTGAGCGAGAACCACGTCTTCCCGTCGTAATTATTCGGAGCATCCAGCTGCGCCAGCTCGTAACGCCCAAACAGGGAATGTTTATCGCTCCATTGATAGTCGATTTTCCCGACGCTCACATGCTCATTGTTGTTGCTCTTCTGGCCGAACAGGATCTTGCCGCATGGATCAGATGTCGCCGGATTTCGTTTCACCATATTTACCGCCGGCGTGGAGAACAACGAAGGATCGATCCGATTGTTGATGAACGGAGCTCGCAGCGTGACCTGCCTGCCACTGTTGCACGCCGGCGAAGCGATGGTGGTGAAGTCACCGGTGAGCATTTGTGCTGTAGGAACATAAGCCGTCTTTTCGGTTGGCTCGGAGCGCTGAAGCGTTACCTGGTGGCCGGCGAAGAAGAACAATTTGTTCCTGACTATGGGACCGCCAATGACGCCGCCAAACTGATTGCGCTTCAACCCGTCCCTCTGCTGCGCAAAAGCATTGCGCGCATTGAAGACCTTGTTGCGCACGAACTCAAAAAGATCTCCGTGAATCTGGTTTGTGCCTGACTTCGTGACGGCGTTTACGGCGCCTGCCGAGTGCTGTCCGTACTGGGCGGGTAACGCGCTGGTTTCGACCTTGAACTCCTGCAGCGCATCCGGGAACGGCAGAGGTAGATTGGTATTGCCGAAGGGGTCGTTGTGCGTTCCCCCATCCAATAGATATGTCAGCCCATTCTGCAATCCACCGCCGACCGAAATAACATCCGTAGGCCAGGGGCGCGACGTAGGGGTGCCAAGTCCGCCGATAGCGGCTCCCGAAAGAATGATCAACTCCTGGACGTTGCGTCCATTGAGCGGCAACTCCAGAACACGCACGTTGTCGATCACCTGGCCGACACCGGTGCTTCTCGTTTCCACGAGTGCCGCGTCCGCCTGAACCTCGACGGTTTCGGAAACCTGCCCCACCTCGAGACTGATGTTGATCACTGGATTGCCGCCAACCTGCAAAACGATTCCAGCCTGGGCAAAGGTCCGGAATCCGGGCAGACCGGCTTCGAGTCGATAGGGCCCGACCGGCAGGTTTGTCAAAACATAGGAGCCGGTTTCGTTCGTCACCACGCTTCGTGAGATGCCCGTCGCCGTTTGCGTTGCGGTTACCTCAACTCCCGGCAATACCGCACCGCTTTGATCGGTCACGGCGCCGCTGACCTGCGCCGTCGACTGCGCCGAAACCTCCGGCAGGAACGAAAGAACCAAGCACATCAACACACAAACACAAATCTGGCGCCTCATTTATCCCTCCGTACAAATTGTCAAAACAGGATAGTACAGCTCGAATTAACACAATGGTATCAATTCGTCCCAATTCATTGTTGAGCCGGCACCATCGGGCAGAAGACCACAGGGGGAACAGACAAAAATCGTTCCATCTGGGCATCGCTTCTGTTCAGACTCCTGCTTCAGCGTCGCCCAGTCTGGACGGAATACTGCTCCGTGGTCTTGAACTCTGTTCGGGAACCGTCTCAACACTTGTGGATAAGATCGGCATTTCTCAGCTGAATCTGGCTCGCACGCTCGCGTACCAGATCTGTGGTCAGCCTGTAACACGGCAATTTGACGGAGACCAAGACTTCCCAGAACCGACATCTTTCCGCCCGCAAAAAGGACTTGGCCGTATCCGCCGTGTTACTCATAATGAGTCACATGAAGAAGGTGACATTGCGAGAATTCAAGCACGATAGCCGATACCAGCGCATGGCGCACGACGGTCATCCGGTTTTGGTGACGCATCGCGGAAAGCCATACTTCGTAGCGCTCCCCCCGGAAAAAGTGGGTACTTTCCTGGGTGCTGCGCGGGCCGGCGTGCCCCTCACATCGAGATTGCTGGACTCGGTTCTCTCCGAAAAAGAGTGGGATGCCTCGCGATGAATGTCCTGCTCGATACTGCGACGTGGATCAACGCCGTGAAGGAACCAGAGACGCTCCCGGCCAGGGCACTCGCCGTTCTGCGGGATGAAGCCAATAGCTTCTTTCTGTCGGATATCAGCCTCCTGGAGGCGTCCATACTGAGCCGGAACGGCAGAGTCGATTT
>CAMAWS010000181.1 GCA_945861845.1 Candidatus Sulfopaludibacter sp. SbA3
TGCGCATAGACGATCGTGCTGCCCACGAACTTGAAACCGCGCTTCTTCAAATCTGCGCTTAAAGCGTCGGACTCTCCCGTCGTGGCCGGAATGTCCTTCAATGTTTTGCGTTCATTGACGATTGGCCTGCCGTTCACGAACTTCCAGACATAGGGATCGAAGCCGCCAAATTCCTTTTGTATTTCAAGAAAGCGCCTGGCGTTGTTCACGGCTGCTGCCACTTTCAATCGATTTCGCACGATGCCAGGGTCCAGAAGAATCTTTTCAACACGCTCTTCGGTAAACCGTGCGACTTTGCCGGGATCGAAGCTTGCAAAATTCTTCCGGTACCCTTCACGCTTGTTAAGAATCGTGGACCAGCTCAACCCGGCCTGCGCCCCTTCCAGGATCAGGAACTCGAAGTGCCTGGTCTCATCGTGGACGGGAACACCCCATTCTTCATCGTGGTAGCGGATGTACAATTCCGAACCGAGGCACCAGGAGCAGCGGGACTTTTTATCCATCGGAGTAGCTTTGTCCAACAACTCGGAAAATTGCAAGTTGACCACTTCGATTTTGCGGTTTGCCTGCCGGCGCGGTTAATATGTCGCATCCTTGAAGATCCGGAACTGAGGGCGGTAATGTCTTCCATGAATCGCAGGGAATTCTGTAGTGCGCTCGGCCTGCTTTGGGCTACGAGCGGGTGGTCCGGCGGTCAGGGTGGAGATGACGCCTCGGCGCGGATGCTTGCCGGCGCCATCGACATCCACGTCCACAGTTATCCAGACGACAGGCCGCGGTCCATCGATGCGATTGACGTGACCAGGCTCGCGCGTTCCAGGGGAATGCGCGCCATCGTCCTGAAGAATCACTACGAGTCCACGGCCGGCATGGCTTACATCGCGCGCAAGGAAGTTCCCGGAATGGAAGTAACCGGATGGTAGTAACACATGCGATGAATAGAGGGAGAATGGCGATGAATGTACAAGGTTTGAGAACAGCTGTCCTGACGATGGTTCTGTTTGCGGCGGCCCCTGCTGCGGCAATAGCCCAGAATCGAATGCCGCCGATACCGGCCGACAAGATGACAGCGGCACAGAAGAAGGCGCTCGCCGAATTCGTGGCGGCCCGGGGTCAGCCAACTGGTCCGTGGATCGCTCTGCTTCGAAGTCCGGATCTCATGACACGTACCCGGGCGCTGAGCGACTATCTCCGTTACACCAGCACTTTGCCACCGCGGCTGAGCGAGTTTGTCATCCTGATGACGGCCCGGCAATGGACCCAACCGTATGTGTGGAACTCTCACTATCAACTCGCTGTCGAGGGTGGACTGAATCCTGAAATCGCAAAAGCGGTCGTCGACCGCCGCCGGCCGGAACGAATGGCCGAAGATGAGGAGATCCTTTACGACTTCTGCATGGAACTTCATCGGGACCAGGTGGTCAGCGACGCTACATACGCCAGGGCGGTTTCCAAATTCGGAGAGCAGGGCGTTGTCGACACCATAAGCATTACGGGCTACTACACGCTCATATCGATGATCGTGAACACCGTGCGCACGCCGCTCCCTGCCGGCGCCAAGCCCGCGTTTCCTCCGCTTGCGCGGTAATCTCTTTATCTGGAGACTAGGGGCAATTAAGGCATCGATGCGGAAAACTGGCATTTTTCTGGGTATTGCCGCTGGAATCCTGGTATTGGCGGGTGTGGCCGTATGGTCCCTCGTGAATCCGAACCGGCACCGCGAATTCATCCAGTCGCAGATTGAAAACCAGCTCGGAAGGAAAGTAACTCTGGGCGAGATGAGTCTTGGGTTGTTTCCTTTGCGCTTCCAGGTGAAGGACACGACAGTCTCGGAAGATCCGTCGATCGGACAGGAAAGGCCATTCATTTCGGCCGGGCAACTCGACATTCGTGTCTCATTTCTTCCCTTGCTGCAAGGCAATATACAGGTCGACTCACTCGAACTACAGAATCCCCGCGTGGAACTTGTGCGGAACAAGGCGGGGACCTGGAACTTCGCAACACTCGGCCCAGCCCAGGCAGTTGCAGGAACGAGTTCGGAAAGCGCTTCCCCTGGCGCCCAACCGGAATTTGTCCTGGAACAGTTGGCGATAGTGGATGGCCAGGTCGGAATTACGGACCTCCAGCGCGACCAGCCCCGGGCCGGTTACGACCACATCGACCTGACTATTCTTCACTTCAGCCCGGGAAAGCCTTTTTCTTTTGATCTCTCAGCCCGTGTTCAAGGAGAGGACAGCCAGCAGTTACGACTGAAGGGTGAAGCGGGGCCCGTTTCCCAGGCCAATCCCGCCGATACTCCGTTCCACGGAACATTCACGCTGGCGCAGGTCGAAATCGAAAACCTTTTGAAGTTTCTCAATACTGACGTCGTCGCTAGTGCCGGGGGCGCTTTGTCAGGGGAAGGCGAAGTTGGAAGCGAGTTGGGGGAAGTGAAAGCGACGGGACGAATCAGGCTGGAAGGGGCCCGGTTCAACAACCTCGATATCGGATATCCGATATCTCTCGATTACGCACTGGCCGCGGGAATTGCGGATGAACTCATCACCATTGAGAGCGCCTCGATGCAGGTTGGTCAAACCCCGCTGGCCTTCTCAGGCACTATAAGTACCGCGACCTCACCTCCCAATATAGATCTACGGCTCAAGTCCGGGGACGTCGCCATCACGGAACTCGCCCGGCTGGCATCAGCATTTGGCGTCGCGTTCGCTCCTGGGACTTCCGTCAACGGCCGGATCAGCGCGGATGTTCGAATCAAGGGACCTGCCTCGATGCCGCAGCTTACAGGAACGATCGCGGGCAGGGAGCTTCAGGTCTCGGGCCAGGGAATCCCGCAGCCCGTGCAGGTCAAGGCGATAGACGTTGTCCTGACGCCAACGGCCATTGAGTCCAGCGAGTTTACTGCTACATCTGGAAAGACCTCGCTGCTTGGGAAATTTTCAATCCTCCAGTACGCCTCGAAGTCGCCGTCCCTTGATCTCGCGCTGAAGGCTCCTGGTGCAACCCTGCCTGAAATCCAGTCCATTGCGAAGGCCTATGGAGTTACAGGACTCGATCAATTGACGGGCGAGGGATCTCTCAATTTCGATCTGCGGGCAAAGGGATCGCTCCAGTCCCTCAGCACTTCGGCGGCCACCAGGGCGCTGAACGGCACAATCAACATCGACTTCAGTCCACTGAGAATAGCGGGCTTCGACACCGCCCATGAACTCGGCAAGCTCGGCGGTTTTGTAGCCGCAATGACGAGCCAGGGTCAGACCGATATTCTTCGCGTGGCCGGACGCATCGTTGTGAAGGACGGCATAGCCCAGACTGATGACCTGACAGCTCAACTTGGAATCGGCCGCCTCATGGCAAGCGGTACGGCGGACCTTCCCTCGGAAGCCCTCAACCTGAAACTTTCAACGGTTTTCTCGAAGGAATTCAGCGACAGGGCAGGCAGCACTCGAGCGGGAGGCCTCCTTAACATTGCGATGACCAACAGCGCTGGCGAACTGGTCTTACCCGCCATCGTCACCGGGAGTTTTCAGCAACCGAGGTTTGCACCCGACCTCAAGGCTGCCGCGCAGCTTCAGAAGCAGAAGTTTCTGCCGTCACTCGAGAACCCGGCGGCTGCCATCAGGGATGTCATTGGAGTCCTTAGAGGAAGGACAGCCCCGTCAACGGAACAGCCTGCAGGAGAGAAGCCCTCGATAGTTAAAGGAATCCTCGACGTGCTTGGAGGCAAGAAAAACGATCCCACACAAAAGTAGAGTTGCCTGGCCGGGCGAATCCAGGGCTTGCGGACTAGAACTTCACGACAAATGCGGTAACAAACGCCGTGTCATTCTTCTTGATGGTCGTATTGGGCGGCTTGCTTTTGTAGCTGTCCAGGAATTCAATCTTGAGCTCCAGCCGATTGTTGATCGAAGTCGTCAGGCCGAGTGCCAGGTCTGTCAGCGAGTCATCGAAATCACTTGTTTTCCAGAAACTTCCAATCGACCCTGAAAACACAGCGGTCGATGACAGTTTCCGCGAAAAGGTCTGCCCGGCATTCAGATTCCCGGACTTCTTCACCGGGCCACCCGAATTCTTTTCCCAGACTCCGCCGGACGCGCCACTGAACGAGAGCGATGTCTCATCGGTCTTCATCAGGTAATAGCCCACTCCGGCAATGGGCGCGAGAAGATAGCGAATGTCTTTGAATTCATCACGCAGATAGTCCATTTGCCCGAATACAAAGGCTTTTTGTGAAACCTTGTACTCGTTCCGGATTCTTACGGTCGAACGGTCCAGGCTGAGCACATCGTTCTGGGAGCCGCGAAGGTACAGGGCGTCCACCTTGAGTAGATTCTTCGTCTTTGGATCTCGAACTAGCCCGAAGCTCAGGTTGAAGTTCTTTGTGTCCGTGTTCCCGCTGGTCAGCGCGAATCCGCCGCCAAACCTTCCCGCGTAGAGCGGAGTGGGCGCCTGAGGGGCTTGCGCTGCCGCAAATTTTGAGAAGGGCAGGCATGCCAGAAGTATGGAAAGAGCCAGGGCATTTCGCATTCGCGTGGATCTCCTTGATCAAATCATGTTTATGCAATTGGTTTCAGCCATTCTTCAAATCAGAGGTGCACTGGGGACACCGTGTCGCTTTAATCGGAATGCTCATATTACAGAAGCCGCATTCCTTGGTCGGCGGCGGCGCGGGAGGGGCGGGCGCCGGGCTCCTGAATCGATTGACCTGTTTGACGAGCATGAAGACGCAGAACGCGACAATGAGGAAATTAACGATTGAGTTTATGAAGTGTCCATAGGCAATGACGGGCACGCCCGCCTTTCTCACTTCATCGAGGCTTCGATATGAGCCGCCGTCGAGCGCGACAAAGAGGTCATTGAAATCGAGGCCGCGCATCAGCTTCCCAATTGGCGGCATGATGATGTCCGCCACCAGGGCGCTCACCATAGATCCGAATGCCGCACCGATGATGACTCCCACCGCGAGATCCAGAACGTTGCCGCGTGCCGCAAATTGCTTGAACTCCTTGAGCATGTTAGACCTCCTTGCGTGAAGCTTATGATGATTCTGGCGGCTGCATCTCAAAATTACGCCTTCTTATGTTGTGGCGCCTCGGCCTGCTCAAACTGCTCAATCGGGGTTTAAATTCTTCGCAGTACCAGTTAAAGTGCCAATCTTCGGTACAATTCCTGTTTGGGCACTTGGACTAATAATGGGCAAGCAACGTCAGATTATCGCAGTTGGTGGGGGAGGCTTCTCAGGCGAACCGGATAATCCCGCAATGGAGCTGTACATCCTGGCGCAGTCGGGGGCATCCAACCCGAAAATCTGCTTCATTCCGACGGCGACCGGGGATGAGCCCCGCTACATCGTCAGCTTCCACAACTTCTTTACGCGGCACGGTTGCCGCACGTCTCACTTGCCCCTGTTCGCGCGAACGCCCGAGCTTCGCTCGTTTCTGCTCGACCAGGACGTTATCTATGTGGGCGGCGGAAACACCAAGAGCATGCTGGCCGTGTGGAAGGAGTGGGGATTGGACGGAATCCTCAGGGAAGCGTGGGAATGCGGCATCGTGTTGTCGGGCATCAGTGCGGGCGCGATTTGCTGGTTTCAGCAGGGCATCACGGATTCATATGCGAGCGACCTGAAGGTACTCGACTGTCTCGGGTTCCTGAGTGGAAGCTGTTGTCCTCATTACGACGGTGAAAAAGAGAGAAGACCTTCGTTCCACTCCATGCTTACGCAAAATCAAATTCTACCCGGCTACGCGATCGAGGACGGAGCGGCTGTTCACTTTATTGGCGACGACATGCACAAGGCCGTGGCTTCGCGGCCGAACGCCAGGGCATTCCGCATGCGCCTGATGAATGGTGCGCCCGAGGAAGAACCCCTCAATACTGAGTTTCTAGGAGTGACAACGCAATGACACGCAGGCGGATCGGTATTCTTCACCCCGGGGAGATGGGCATATCCGTTGCAGCGGCGGCTCAAAAAGGCGGACATACGGTGTGCTGGGCATCTGACGGCCGCGGCGCCGAAACGAAAGAGCGCGCAAAGAAGTTCAGCATCCTTGATCTAAAAACGATCGACGAGCTTTGTAAACAGTGCTCTGTACTGATCAGCGTCTGCCCTCCGCATGCTGCTGAAGACTTGGCAAGCCAGGTCATCGCGGCGTCTTTTAAAGGTATCTTTGTCGACGCGAATGCGATCGCGCCGCAGCGGCTAATCCGGATCGGCGAATCCATGACCAGCGCGGGCATGCGTTTCGTCGACGGTGGAATCATTGGCCTGCCGGCGTGGAAGCCCGGCTCCACCTGGCTCTACCTGTCGGGTCCCGACGCCGAAGAAGTTGCGGATTGTTTCTCGGAGGGTCCCCTCGAAACTGAGGTGCTTGGCGCCGAAATTGGCAAGGCTTCCGCGCTGAAAATGTGTTACGCGGCGTACACGAAGGGAACAGCCGCACTGCTCTGCGGAATCCTCGGAACGGCCGAAAGCTTGGGCGTGCGCGAAGATTTGTTTAACCAGTGGAAACGCGAGGACGAGAAGTTCCTGGACGACTCAATTTCCAGGGTGCGCTTTGTAACCTCCAAAGCGTGGCGCTGGTCCGGTGAGATGGACGAAATCTCCCGCACGTTTTCAGAAGCAGGAATGCCTGGCGAATTCCATGCGGCGGCGGCGGAGATCTACCGGAGACTGGCCCAATTCAAAGGTACGCCCGGCACGCCGACGCTCGAGGAAGTCCTGGCCGCGCTTCTCCAGGGAGCGCCGGAGAATGTCTAAGACCCTG
>CAMAWS010000182.1 GCA_945861845.1 Candidatus Sulfopaludibacter sp. SbA3
GAAATTTCCCATCCAGTTCAACTGTGTCTTTGGCCCCTGGATGGTGCGCAAAGGAGCCGCGTCGCCGTTGGCATCGATGGCAAAAACCGTGATCGACGGCATATTGTGTTTGCCGGTGCCGGCGACCTTGTAGTTGCTCTCGTTGCCCCAGTTGCCTACAAACACGAGATTTCTTTTCGAATCGACGGCAACGCCGTGAACGTCCGCAAGCCCGGTGCGCGGACCTTCGATCACGCGGATTGGTTTTTCACCGCCGGAAGCTCCTTTACGGAATACCAGCAGCCGGGGAGGATACTGGTTCGTGGAGTAAAGTTCCTGCCTGTCTTCATCAATAGTGACCTGGAACCCTCGATGAGGAATATCCAGAGTGCGCATGGGCTCGGTGTTTCCTTCGGCGCCGGCCCGGAATGTGAAGATGGCGTCCGCCGTGTCCATCGCCACTGAATAGATCTCGCCGTTTTTCGGGTCGATGTAGAGGCCGTTGTTGTACTCGTTCCTGGTGTCCGCACCGATGATCATGCGTTTAGGCGTCGCCGCTTCAACGTTGGCTGGCGTGTTTTCCAGCCGATTGAATATCTTGATGCTGAACAGGTTCGTATCCTGAAGAACAACTTCGTCGCGCAAAGGATCAACGGCGACGGAACTATAGATCGGATACGTATCCCGGATCGTGCGAACCGGCGGCCGAGTCACCTCGACCGTCGCTGCGCCGTTCTGTCCTGCGGCGAGTACAGACGTCGCATCCAGCGTTGAAAAAATGCTGGGGCTGCCATTGGCTGCCTTTTCCAGCTCCGCAATCATGCTGGCCTCAGTGCCCGCTTCTCCCGGCGCGCAGAGATCATTAAACTCGGGCAGTTGCTCGATGGAAACCAGCTGAGCGCCGCCTGTCGGTATGCCGGTTGCCGAATCGGAATGCGGGGCCAGCCGTTCAATCACGGACAACCCGAAGATCCCCGTTGCGGCAACGATTACAGCCGCAACGGCGATCCTCAGGTTTTGTTTTCTACCCATGCGCATAAGCCTCCTCTTCCTCTTGAAGTTCTAAAAAACGTATTTCAATGCAAACTGCATGATTCGTGGATCCAGCGATTGCCGCACCTGCCCGAACGTGTTTCCCGCCAGGCTGAGTCCCAGCAATGATGCTCCAGTCGTCGTGAATGCCGGTCTGAAGCTGTTCGTGAGGTTGTAAGCTTCAACTCGGACTTCAAACCGTTGAGTTTCACCCATTCGGAATGCTCTCGACAGAGCCGTGTCGAAAGACCACGTAGGGGGGCCTTGGATACTGCCACGGCCCAGATTCCCCAAAGTACCCAGGGCTGGCTGAGCGAATGCCGCTGGATTCAGGAACTGGGTGTCGGGCCGGCCGGACTTGTCGAGGTACGGGTTGGCGAGAACCTGATTCACGCGCTGGTTATCGATTCCAACCAGTGCCCTGTCGGAACCCGCGATGACTGTGAACGGTGAACCCGACAATCGTTTATAGATGCCCGAAAGCCTCCAGCCGGTAGCCACCTTGCGGAGCAAGGAGTTCGTAAACTCGGGCGTTTCGCCAATCGCTGTCAGATTGAAAACATGCCGCCGGTCGGAGCTGCAATTGCCGCGATCAAATCCTCGATTGCCCGGACTGGTGTACGTCTCCGCCTCATTCGGGCCTTCCGAGTTGAGGTCGGCGTAGTCGCCGATGCAATGGGACCACGCGTAATTTGTACTCACCGTCACGCCGCGAGCAGCACGGCGCTCGAGGGAGAGCAGCATGCCGTGATAATTTGCCGTTGCGCCGGCATCAAGCTGGCCGACAAGTCCCATCAATTGTCCATCCAACGGCTTTTCCAGGCCGAGCTTCCGGCGCTGATTGGTGTTGGCAGCCGACGAGCACGGATTGTAGGTCACTCCGTTCAGCGTGCATGGACCGCCGGCAATGTAGACGGCCGGATTAGCAGCCTGCTGCGCCCAGATGTGAGCCGTCGAGCTTCCTATGTAGCTCGCCGACGCGAGAAAATTGCCTGGAAGCTGTCTTTGAAGGCTGAGATTCCACGATGACGTGCTCGGCGTCGGCATGTCAAAAGGCGTGCTTTGAAAAGTCCCGTAGTTGAAGAATCTCGCTGCGGAAGAGCTTACCAACGGGAATGGACTTCCTCCCGGAAACGCTCCCCATGGGTCATCCAGGCGCACGCCCTGAATTGTGGTGATATTGCCCCATGGCGCGGACTGCACCGAGTCTTCGCGGAACTGCGCGGAAATAAAGCTATAGGAATAAGCGTAGGATGCCCGCACCGATGTGCGTCCATCCCCGTTCACATCCCAGGCAAGCCCCAGGCGTGGCGCAAACTGTGCCCACCTGTTGTTTATACCCTGACGGCCGGGATATCCATCGTCGCCAGGATAATAGACACCCGCCGGAGCGTTGGGGTATGTCTTGCTCTTGGTGCCCGCAAGGAATCGAGCGTAATCGAAGTTCAGGTTGCCCCGGTCCAGCATCCGCTGCGGAAGAAATGGCTCCCAGCGAACGCCGTAGTTCACGGTCAGCGTAGGAGTGGCTTTCCAGGCATCCGTTGCATAGAGCGCGAACAGATACTGATCGAGGAACACGTGGTTGGTGCCGCCCTGGGTCAGCGCAGTTACGTTGCCCAGGAGAAAATCTCCCATTCCGAGGCCGGTTGACGATCCATCGAACCTCATGGTTCCGCCGTCGACGAAGTGGGAATTGCGCTCGTGCGTGCCGTAGGTCAGGCTGCCTCCGAACGACATCTGGTGGTTTCCACGGACAATGCTCACGTCGTCGTTGAACGAGTAGCTGTGTTGAAGGTACTTGTTGTCGTCGACAGTGCTTCCGTTTCCGGTTGCAAACCCGCCTCCGCCCGTCACCTGGAACGAACCCATTCGTGTCTTGGCGTATGTGCAATCGATCTTGATGCCCATGTCGCAATAAGAGAAGTACTCGGCGCCGATCCGGTGATGGTTCGCCTGGTTGTAGGCGAAGCGAAACGATTGAACTGCATTGGGACCGATCAGGTAGGTATCGCCAAGAGTAAGGGACCAGGG
The DNA here is from genome assembly GCA_945861845.1 of Candidatus Sulfopaludibacter sp. SbA3. GTDB lineage: Bacteria > Acidobacteriota > Terriglobia > 20CM-2-55-15 > 20CM-2-55-15 > CAMBFR01. The sequence goes on from CAMAWS010000182.1 coordinate 3,043, forward strand.
AGTGCTGTGATTGCCGTCCGTACCTACGTTCAGAATGTTATCGGGAGAGAAGGCATTGAACGGATTGGGCGATCGCATGTCAGTCACCAGTAGACGTCCGAAAATGGAATGGCTGGAGTTCAACTGGTAATCGACCCTGCCCATGGTCTGATACTGATCGGTCTTCGACCTGTTGCCGAATGTCACAAGGCCACACTGGTCATCGGGCTTCGGAAGTTTGGCCGCGATATTTTTCGCCGCGTTGCTGTAAAGCGCCGGATCGATCTGGAATATCGTGTTGCCGTTGGCATCCGTGCCGCGATTCGCGAATGGGGCTCGCAGCACTCGCTGGACACCCGCGTTGCAGGCGCGGGAGGCGAAAGTCGTCCAGTCGCCGGCAAGCATTGCTGCCGTTGGGACGTAGGACTGGCGGTTTGCCGGATCCTGTCGAAGCGTTGTGCCCTGAAGGCCACCGAAGAAGAACAGTTTGTTCTTAACGATCGGCCCGCCGATCGTTCCACCGAACTGGTTGCGTTTCAGCGTACTCGCCACCTTGTCGCCGGTTCGCGGGTTTACTGCGGCATAGTAAGACGTCGCATTAAACAGGTCGTTCCGCACGAATTCAAACAGATCGCCGTGGAACTCGTTCGTGCCGGATTTTGTCACTGCGCCCACCGCGGCGCCTCCTCCTCCGTGCGCTGCCGATACACCGCTGGTTTCAACCTTGAACTCCTGCAACGCATCCGGGAAGGGCATGTTCATGTTGTAGCCGCTGACAAAATTGATGTGATTGGCGCCATCCAGCGTGTATTCCACCGAGAAGCCCAACCCTCCGCCCACCGATATGGCCACGGAGTCGCTGCCGTTCGTAGCGCGGCCAGTGACTGTCTGGACGGCGCCGCCAGCGAGAGTGATCAAATCGGTCACCTGCCTGCCATTAAGCGGCAACTCCATGATTCGCGCGCTTTCGACAACCTGCGACACACTCGAGTTCCGGGTTTCAACCATGGCGGCGTTCGCCTGGACTTCGACTGTTTCGGAAACCTGGCCTACTTCGAGGACCGGGTTGATCGCGGGGCTGGCGTTTACCTGCAAGACAATTCCTGTCTGCTGATAGGTACGAAATCCCGGCAGCGCCGCTTCCAGCCGATAAGGGCCAACTGCAAGGTTCGCGAGGACATAGGAGCCGGTTTCATTCGTGACGGCAGTTCGGGCGATGCCAGTGTCCGTCTGGGTCGCCGTAATTTCCACGCCGGGCAAAACCGCTCCGGACTGGTCCCGTACCGTGCCGCTGATTTGTGCCGTCGCCTGCGCCCAAACCGAACTGCAGGAAAGGCCAAGAATAAGAATTCCGGTTGCTAAGCCAATTACGATCCGCTTCAATGTGTTCCTCCTCCAAAAGTGGGCATCAAACATAAGCCCAAGCCATGTTTCGCCAGTGCAAATAGTGGCGCAAGTTTATCAACTACAAGGGACTTGTCAATGAATGAACGGCTTCTTCATGCCTGTGGGCGCGGGGCTTCAGCCCCTTGCAAAGATCGAGAAATTGTATTTCTTATTGAACTTGGCACGGGGCTGAAGCCCCGCACCCACAGGCAAGGCGTCCCGGTCAGTTTACCGGGATGATCTGCCTCCAGTACTCCCATGAGCGCTCGCCGCCTCGCCGGCCTCCGCCGGATCCGTCCGGCGCCAGCAGTCCAGGTCCCGCATTGGCATTCGGGTTGGGCGGCGGCGGTTGAAGGTAGTTGATGCGGCCGCCCAGCAGGATCGCCTGTTGTTGGATCTGGGCGTTGATACGAAGGTCATGGACGTCGCTGACCAGGTCAAACAGAGACGGCGCGGTGTGCGCGATGCCATGGCCGGCCAACAGGATCACTGGTTTATCCGCCAGCGCCTCGGCCAGGGCTTTTCCCAGTGGCGAGTTGCTGACAATCCTCTGGGTCGGGTCATATTTGCCGATAACCCAGTTCACCAGTCCCTGGCCAATGAAGATGGCTCCGTTATAGACCGGGCGGAGTTGTACGGAACTCTGGCTGAAAGCCACAAGCTCCGGCGTATGCGTATGCACGACGGCCATGACGTCCGGCCGCGCCTTATAGATTTCGCCGTGAATATAGATTTCCTGAAACTGATCGTCCCGTGGGCCAGCTACCGGTTTACTGTCGAGGTCGTTTTCAATGATATCGGCGGCGGTCACGCTGCCTCCCGAAACGGCGCGGGAAATGAAGTAATGATTCGGATTTTTCGGATTGCGCACGCTGGCGTGTCCAAGGCCATCCATAACGCCGAGTTCCGGTGATGCCAGCATGCGGCTGGCAAGGACCAGATCTTCAAGAATGGTGTCGGCGGATCGCGGGGCCGTCTTCTGATTTGCCGGGGGTGCCGCAGGGACCTTGCCGCCGTTTTCCACCAGTACCTGACGCTTCCAATGGTCCCAAATGCGGTTTCCAGCGTTTCGGCCGTTGGATCCACCGGCGGGCGGCGCTGGCGTGGCCGGCGTGGCCGCGGGCGCAGGCTGTGGAACGGTGCCTCGCGGATTCGGATTCACCGTCCCGCCCAGCGCGATCGTTTGCTGGATGAGCCGGGCATCCTGCCGCATGCCGTTGGCGCTGCCCACGACGTTCTGCAGCGATCTGCCGACAAGCACCGCCCCGTGTCCCTGTGCGAGTATGGCGTTCCGCTTGCCCAATTGCTCGACCAGCGCTCTCACGATTTCCTTTCCATTAAGGACGCCGCTGCGCGGGAAGATCGGCGGCGGATTGTCGCCCAGCGGTACGGAACTCACCGAGAAGGCGACGATCTCGGGAGTGTGCAAGTGCATGACGGCCATGACGTCCGGCCGTGCCTTGTAGATCTCGCCGTGGAGAACGTTCTCGGGATACTGGTCGGTCCGTTCGCCGGACACCGATTTACTGTCGAGATCGTTTTCAATAATGTCGCTCAGAGTCACCAGCGCCGGAGCAACCCATCGCGCGATGTAATAGTGGTTCGGATTCGCCTGGCTTCGGACGCTGATGTGTCCATAGCTGTCCAGAACGCCCACTTCCTTCGATGTGAGAATCCTGTTGGCCAGTACCAGATCTTCAACGAGCGCCTGTTCGGCAAACACTGGCGCCGCAACGGTCGCCTGATCTGCATCTGCAGGCGGAGCCGCAGGAGCGCAACCCGACAGGAACAAGACTCCAAACGCGAGTAGGGATATCAGAGATTTCACCTGGCCTCCAAATTCGGCTGTGGGATCTGTGGAAAAGTTCAGGGGAGGAAGTATAACGGCGCCTTGTGAGTGCCGCTACAAACAACGACTGGAAGACTTCGAACAATTCCGGGTGCTGCCGCAGCCGTTGACCGGCGGAACGCCCCCGGCCATAGGGGTAAGCACCCGGAAAGGACCTATGGACCTTTTCCGCCCGGTCCGTGGGGTGTACTGTTACGCAAGACAAACAATGGCAGGTATGAATTCAGTGGAGCCGCAAACAGTAGATCAAGTTCGACAAGAAGCGAATGCGCAATTGAACCCGCAGCGCAAGGCGGCGCTGGGGCAATTTTTGACGCCAGTTGATGTGGCGCGGTTTATGGCCTCTCTGTTTTCTCCACGAACAGGGCCCGTTCGTCTTTTGGATGCTGGAGCTGGCGTTGGATCATTGACGGATGCTTTTATCGAAAAATGGGGAAGCAACCAGGTCGCCGTCACAGCCTACGAAATAGACGCCACATTAACCTCGTATCTGCA
>CAMAWS010000183.1 GCA_945861845.1 Candidatus Sulfopaludibacter sp. SbA3
TTTCAGTGTCGATTGGCCAGGGAGCTGTCAGTGTCACGCCTTTGCAGGCAGCATGGGCGGCAGGTGGCCTTGGGATGGGTGGCCGGCTCATCCAGCCGCATCTGGTCAGACCGGAACTGCTGGACAAATATGGAATGGCGCGCCAGTTGAAAACAGAGGAATATCCATTGCATCAGTCAACGGTAGACGCCATTGGTCGCGCAATGTGGGGTGTTGTGAACGAAGCAGGCACCGGAACGAAAGCCCGGGTCAAGGGATTCGATGTTGCGGGAAAGACTGGAACAGCACAAGTGGTCGGCAAGCAGTCGTACGGCAAGAGTGAAGAATTCGCCGATCACGCCTGGTTTGTCGGGTTTGCTCCGTATCGCAATCCTGAGATTGTCGTCGGTGTTTTCATGGAAAACGGCGGGCATGGCGGCACCGCTTCCGCCCCTGTCGCTCAAGCCATCATGGAAACCTATTACAAGAAGAAGATGGGCCAGTCTGGTGAGAGCCTGATTACTAATCTCACGAGCCTGAAACCGTGATCGAGTCCCTCCGTTCTCAAAGATTTTGGAAGGATTTTGATTGGCCTCTTTTCGCCGCGGCGTTTCTGCTTTCGATTATCAGCATCACCGAGATATACAGTTCAACCCTCACTCTTCAATCAGAGAATTATTTTCTCAGGCAAATGGCGTGGGTTGGAGTAGGTGTGGTCTGTCTGTTTATCGTCGCGGCTCTGGATTACCACGCCATTTGCGAGCACATTCCGTGGTTGTACCTCATGGCGGTGCTTGTCTTGTTATATACGCTGGTATTTGGAACTACAGTGGCCGGATCGCAGAGCTGGATAGCCTTCGGTCCGGCACGCTTTCAGCCATCTGAATTCGTGAAGATGGTTGTCGTGCTTGCGCTTGCCCGATATTTTTCGGATTTGCGAAGCAATCGGTACATGAATTTCGCACAGATTGTAAAGGCCGGGATCATTTGCGGAGTGCCGACCCTGCTGGTCGCCCTGCAGCCAGATCTTGGCACCGCCTTGACGTATGTTCCAGCCTTGGTCGTAGGTCTTTTTATTCGGGGCGTACGGCCCGCAGCTGTGGTTAGCCTGATTCTGATTTTCGTGCTGGTTCTGCCCGTTGCCTGGTTCTTTCTAAAGGATTACCAAAAAGATCGCATTCTGACCTTTGCGCATCCGGAGAGAGACCCTTTGGGCAGGGGGTATCACGTTATCCAATCGAAGATAGCGATCGGTTCTGGAGGTCTGCTTGGAAAAGGACTTTTTAAAGGCAGCCAGAATCAACTTGGCTTCCTGCCGGAGCGCCATACGGATTTTATTTTTTCCGTGGTCGGTGAGGAGCTTGGATTTCTCGGTGTAATCGTCTCGCTCGGTCTGCTGGTGTTCATTGTCTTTCGATTGATAGACAATGCACGGACTGCCCGCGACAATCTCGGTCTGTTTATTGCCATGGGGATGGTTGGGATCTACTTCTTCCATATTGTTGTAAACGTGGGTATGGTCATTGGTTTCATGCCAATTACAGGCATACCGCTGCCGTTCCTGAGCTATGGTGGATCCTCCGTTCTGACGGCTTTTGTCGCCCTTGGTTTGGTGATTAGTGTCAGACGCTGCCGTTACGTAAATTAACGGGGGCGTGCTATATTTTGATTCAGGCGCAATAGCGTCTACAGATTATTAGACAACGAAAAAGTTTTGCCCGTTGCGCTGTGGCGCAGAGTTGAGCATTGCTCCTCCCGGGCACAGGAGTTCCCATGACAATACGCGACCTTTGCATCAGAGCGGGGTGTCTCGGTGTGTCCCTGTGCGTCCGCAGCGACGGTTACAGGAGTTCAGATGCACAAAGAGTTGATCATTTCCACGACTCCACAGGAGACGAAGCTTGCCATTCTTGAGGACGAAGATCTCGTTGAATTCTATATCGAGAGACATCGCTCTCAGGGGATAGTCGGGAACATCTACAAGGGGAGAGTGACGAAGGTGCTGCCCGGGATGCAGTCGGCCTTTGTCGACATCGGCCTGGATCGCGATGCATTCCTTTACGTTTCGGATTTTTTCGAAGATACCGAGGAATACGACAAGATCGTCTCAACGGTAGAAGATGAAGTAGCGAGCTTGCAGGAGGGCCCTCGCCCACAAATAGCTGCACCACCGCCAGTTGACCGCGTTGAGCGTGCCGAACGGCCTGAAAGGGTCGACAAAGTCGAGAGAGTCGACAAGGTCGAAACAGTCGAGAAGGCTCAACAGCCCGAGAAATTTGACAGGCCGGAAAGACCGGCACCGCCCAAGCCTGAGCCAATTGCGATCATACCGATTTCCGCGCTGGAGGGCGAAACCGTCCGGCCGATCACCAGTAGCGCGAGGCCCGTCGAGGATCGAGAGGGATTCGACAATCGTGGCCCCCGGCGTCCGAATCGAGAACGGGACCGTGACCGCGATCGCCGCGGCAAGAAACCCAAGATTCCTTCGTTCGAAAATAAGACGTACGAAAGCAGGCAGGAGGAAAGACCGGTTACCGGTCTTGCGGTGCTCCCTGGCGAATCGCTATCCAAGTACGTTCCAAGGCCTGGTGCAGAGCGAAAACCGGTACCGTCCGGCATCGAAGGCGCGGAAGAAAAGCAGGAACGCGCAGTTGAGGCAGCCGCGGAGCAACCAGTTACCACTGTCGATGCCGGCCACGCCCGGACAGTTCCTTCTGATAGGAACGAAGGCAGCACGGCGTCTACGACTGCTGTAAAGGCAAGTGAGACAGACGCTCCCCCGGAAGCGTCTGGTGGCGAGCCTGAATCCGATGGGACCGCGCGTATAAGCGAACGCTCAGACAGGTACCAGTTCGCTAATCGACCTGCCAGGGGCCGGCAGCGCAGACGTAGCGGTCCGCCGCCACAAAAAGCCGAAGAACCACGCGGTAACGGACATTCACCAAAGGCCGTCCCGATGATTTCTGAGCTGTTGCGCGAAGGACAGGAAATTCTGGTCCAGGTTTCAAAGGAGCCGCTGGGCAAGAAGGGTGCCAGAATCACGTCCCATATCGCGCTTCCCGGACGCTACCTCGTGTATATGCCAACCGTCGATCATGTCGGAGTGTCCCGGAAGATTTCGTCTGATGAGGAACGCAGTCGTTTGAGGAAGATTATCCAGGAAAACAAGGACGGGCTTCCAGGCGGTTTCATTGTCCGTACGGCCGCCGATGGTCGCGGTGAGGACGAATTCGTGCAGGACATCCGATTCCTCGGTAACCTTTGGGCAGACATCAAATCAAAAACGGAGAAGAAGTCTGCTCCGGCCATGATTCATCGCGATCTGAATCTTGTGCAGCGCATGTTGCGTGATCAGCTTTCAGCTGATCACAGGGCGATTCGCCTCGATAACGAGCAGGAGTTCGCAAGAGTATTGGACTTCGTGAACAAGTTTCAGCCCGCATTGGTCAATCGCATCAAGCTGCATTTGAAAGACACGCCGATATTCGAAGAATACGGATTGAACGTTGAGATCGACAAGGCCCTCAAACCAAAGGTGTGGTTGAAGTCTGGAGGCTATATTGTTATCAACCAGACGGAGGCTCTAGTCGCAATCGACGTCAACACCGGCAAGTTTGTCGGGAAGTCCAATCGACTCGAAGACACCATTGTCAAAACGAATATCGACGCCGTGCGCGAAATTGTGCGCCAGATCCGGTTGCGAAATCTTGGCGGCATTATCGTTGTCGACTTCATCGATATGGAGGAGAAGAAGAATCGGCAGCGTGTGATGGCTGCTCTCGAGGAGGCGCTCGCAGCGGATCGTTCGCCATCGAAGATCCTTCAGTTCAACGATTTCGGTCTCGTAGCGATTACGCGTAAGCGCACTCAGCCGTCCCTGGAACGCATTCTGTGTATGCCGTGCTCGCATTGTGGCGGAGCGGGTTGGTCAAAGTCTGCAGAGACCATTTGCTACGACGTTCAGCAGGAGATTAAGAAAATGGCGCACCTGCTGGAGGGCAAGGAAATCACCGTGCGTGTAAATCCAGAGGTTGCCAAGGTACTGAAGAGCGGGGAATACATATCTCTTCACGAGCTGGAAGATTGGACGAAAAGAGACATCATTGTGAAGTCGGATCCTCTCCTCCATGAAGAGCATTTTGATATCTTCTAGGGCTTTCGGCAGAAAGGCGCACCGTGACCGAACAAGCACCCTATGACGTGGCGATTATTGGCACCGGGCCAGGTGGTTATGTTGCGGCCATTCGCGCGGGACAGCTGGGACTGAAGACCGCGGTCATTGAGAAAGACTCGCGGTTCGGCGGAACCTGCCTGCTGCGTGGCTGCATTCCAACAAAGGCGCTGCTCCACGACGCCCACCTCTACCAGGAAGTGAGGAAGGCCGCTCGAAGCGGGCTCTTCAGGATGGGCGAGATCAGCGTTGATTTCCGGAAGGTTCAGGAACGAAAGACTAACGTTGTCGACCGTCTTTCCAAGAGCGTCGATTTTCTCCTTCGAAAGAACAAGGTCACCGTCTTCAGGGGTACGGGAACGGTGGTGGCCCCCAACAGAGTCGAAGTCAGAAACGACGGCGCGTTGAATGAGGTGATTTCCCACCACATTATTATCGCCACCGGCTCTGAGGCAAAATCGCTGCCGGGATATGACGTTGATGAAAGAAACATCCTCAGCAACGTCGGGGCACTGGACCTCGCGGCCATTCCCAAGTCGATTGTGATTGTTGGCGCGGGAGCAGTAGGAGTCGAGTTCGCCTCGATCTATAACGGCTTCGGAACCAAAGTTACGCTGATCGAGGCTCTAGAAGGCATTCTTCCCATCGAAGACGAAGAAATCGGCAAGGAACTGAAACGCGTTTTTACCAAGCGCGGCATCGACGTATACATCAAGGCAAGACTGGAAGGCGCGTCTTCAAAAGACAACAACGTCGAGGTTACTTTTCAGACCGAAAAGGGCGAAGTGCGGAAGGTGACCGCAGAGAAGCTGCTGATGGCCACCGGACGCGCGCCGAACACTGCGAATATCGGTCTGGAGGGGATCGGCGTTGCAACCGATCGCGGTTTTATCCGAGTCAATGAATTCATGGAAACGAACGTCAATGGTGTACTGGCCGTCGGTGATGTCACGCCTTCGCCTTTGTTTGCGCACGTCGCTTCACAAGAGGGAATCGTTGCCATTGAGAGAATTGCGGGCAGGAATCCAACTCCGATCAGCTACGGACTGGTTCCATCCTGCGTATACTCTGATCCCCAGGTCGGGAGCGTGGGATTGACCGAGACCCGTGCAATTCAGGCCGGCCATAAAGTGAGAGTAGGCAAGTTCCCTTTTACTGCTGTCAGCAAGGCTCGAATTGAAGATGCCACGGACGGGTTTGTCAAGGTCGTCGCCGATGCAAAATATGGCGAGATTCTTGGCGTGCACATGATCGGCGCGAGTGTTACCGAACTGATTGCAGAAGCGACGGCTTCAATGGGGCTGGAGGCTACCGTCGACGATCTTATCCACACGATCCACGCGCATCCTACGCTGGCTGAAGGCATTCACGAAGCCATGGAAAACGTGTTCGGAGCAGCAATTCATATGTAGCCGGGCCCTCTCGTGCGAGGGGCGGAACATCCTCCGCCGCTGAATGGACTATGAGTAACCGTCCGGAATGGTTGAAGGTTCGAATCCCAAGCGGCGAAGCTTTCTTCGACGTTCGACGCATCCTTCGCTCGCACAACCTGAATACAATTTGCGAGGACGCACTGTGTCCCAATATTGCGGAATGCTGGGGTAAGCACAGGACCGCAACCTTCTTGATTCTAGGTGATATTTGCACGCGGGCCTGCGCCTTCTGCGCCGTAACCAGTGGCAGGCCGACGCAATACGATCTGCTCGAGCCGGCAAGAGTCGCTGCCGCGATCTCCGATTTGAAGCTCAAGCATGCCGTTATTACGTCTGTGGATCGCGACGATCTGAACGATGGAGGCGCGGCCATTTTTGCTCAGACCGTTCACGAGGTCCGCAGCCGCGACCGCGAAGTGAAGATCGAGTTGCTGACACCGGATTTTCAGGGTTCGCTGGAGTCCGTGAGAACCATTATTGAGGCAGGTCCGGATATCTTTTCGCACAACGTCGAGACCGTGCGACGGTTGTATTCGGACATTCGATTCAAGTCTGACTACACGACCTCGTTTGGATTACTTCGTGCGGCCAAAGCGATGGATCCTCGGATTATTACCAAGACCGGAATCATGGTGGGTCTCGGCGAGGAGAGAGATGAAATTCTGGGAGTGCTGCACGATGCCGTCGATGCCGGAGTGGATATTCTGACTGTCGGCCAGTATCTCCGCCCTTCGACTAAACATGCCGAAATAAAGAAGTATTATCATCCCGACGAATTCGCCGAGTTCGCATTGCTTGGTAAACAGTTCGGACTTCGATGGGTCTTTTCAGGACCACTGATTCGAAGCTCCTACCATGCGGAGGATGTTTTCGATCAAATGTTGGCTGAGAGATAGGTTCCGGCGTTTACTGAACCTGATTAATCAGATCTCGCGGCGGCCTTCCAGAGCTTTCGCCATGGTTACTTCGTCGGCATATTCCAAGTCGCCCCCAACGGGCAGTCCCAGGGCAAGCCGTGTGACTTTGATGCCAAGCGGTTTTATCAGGCGCGACAAATAGAGAGCAGTTGTCTCGCCTTCGACATTCGGATTGGTTGCTACGATCACTTCTTCAATCAGTCCGGATTGCAGCCTTTTGAGAAGCGATGCAATTGCAAGCTG
>CAMAWS010000184.1 GCA_945861845.1 Candidatus Sulfopaludibacter sp. SbA3
CCGGCCGGACCGGGAATTTCCATGCCTGCATTTCTTCTGACCAAAAGCACTTAATGGAAAAGGCGGCTGAAATCAGCCGCCCTTTTTGTGTCTAATAGCGTATGTCCAGCACTCTGACTGACCGTTTGCGAGCCGCCGCCGAGCTGCTTGAGTCCATCATCGACGATCGCGGAATGCTTGCCCAGGTGCCTGAAGAAGACCGAAGGCGGCTTCTCGAAGCCGCGGGCAAGGTTGCGCGTCCTGACACGGTCTCCCGCCGCCGGCTTGCCGAAGCGAACCGGCGCGAACGAAGAGACGCCAGGACACAGCACGAAGAACGCAGGTTGTCCGGCACGGGAATTCGAAAGCTGCGCAGCCAGGCCGTATTCACGACGCCCAATATCTTTCCGCCTGCGGATTTCGAACAGCATGACCGCGAGGATCCGGAATACCGGGAAACGGCAGAACCGCAGCACTGCTACGTCTGCAAGCAGCCCTATACGTCGATCCATCACTTCTACGACCAGCTTTGCCCTCCATGCGCAGAACTGAACTACGTGAAACGAACCGAGTCGACTGACCTTCGCGGCCGCGTTGCCCTGCTTACCGGCGGCCGCGTCAAGATCGGATATCAGGCCGGCATCAAACTTCTCAGGGCGGGCGCGCGGCTCATCGTGACGACGCGCTTCCCCGCGGACTCCGCCTCGCGTTACGCGCGTGAGGCGGACTTCGCCGATTGGTCGGACCGGCTCGAGATCTTCGGCCTCGACCTGCGCCATACGCCCAGCGTTGAAGCCTTTTGCCGGCAGATGCTTGGAACACATGACCGCCTGGATTTCATCATCAACAATGCGTGTCAAACAGTGAGGCGGCCGCCGGAGTTCTATCAGCACATGATGGAACGCGAGATGGCTGCGCTGAACGCCATGCCTGCCTTGCCTTCGGTGGTCCGCAGAATCATGCCATTGCCGGATTCTGCGGAACTTTCGCAGGTGCCGCTCCTGCCCGAAGAACTCGTGGGCCAGAAGGGCCTGTTCCCGGAAGGCAGGCTGGACCAGGATCTGCAGCAGGTCGACCTGCGTGACCGGAACTCATGGCGGCTGTTGATGGCGGAGGTGCCGGCGGTGGAACTGCTCGAGGTCCACCTTGTGAACGCCATCGCGCCATTCATCATCAACGCACGGCTCAAACCGTTGATGATGCGCACCCCGGAAAGGGACAAACACGTCGTCAATGTTTCCGCCGTCGAGGGACAGTTCTACCGCCGGTTCAAAACAACGCGCCATCCCCACACCAACATGGCCAAGGCCGCGCTCAACATGATGACGCGCACTTCCGCGACCGACTATCATGCCGCCGGCATCCATATGAACGCGGTGGATACCGGCTGGGTCACGGACGAAGATCCCCTGCACATTGCCGTCCGCAAAACCGCCGACCATCGATTTCATCCGCCGCTCGACATCGTCGACGGCGCCGCCCGGATCGTGGACCCGATCATCTCGGGTTTCAATACCGGAGTTCATGTCTGGGGGAAGTTCCTGAAGGACTACCAGCCCACCGATTGGTAGAGTACGTATCCAGCGGAGACATTTTTAAATTGGACGAATCCTGCATCTCAAATCCGAAATCCGGAAATCTTTAATTGGACGGACGATCCTCCCCGGTCCAATCTGATATTTCGGGATTTCGGATTTGAGATGCAGGATTCGTCCAATCTCACAATCTAGACACCGAGAGGAATATCGGCCCTGCACATCTTCGCAATGGTGACGACCCGTCACTCCAATCGCTACACAGACTATGCGGTGTCCTCACTGGTTGAGAACACAAAGCTGGAACCCGGCGACAAGGTCATCGTTATTGACAATGATCAGGCCTACGCGGGGCTTCCGGAACACTGCCGCGGTCGCGTGACTCTCCGGGTCAATCCAAAGCCGTTGGGCTTTGCCGCAAACGTGAACCAGATAATGGAACTTGCCGGCGAACAAAAGGCGGACCTGGTTTTCGTCAACAACGACATTGTGTTTTCTCCCGGATGGTTCGATGCGATTCGTCCCGGCGGACCCTTTCTTACATCGCCGCTGTCCAATGCCGAGTTGCCCTACACGAACGGACACTTTGAATGTAAGTATGAAATGAATATCGAGGATTACGTGGGCAACGAGCTGCGTTTTCGTAAAATTGTGCGCGACCACCAGAAACGCTACAGCGGCTTCCTCGAAGTCCTCTTCCTGACGTTTTTTGCGGTGAAGATTCCGTACGAAGTATTCTCGGTGGTTGGCAGTTTCGACGAGAGTTTTGGAATTGGCGGCGGGGAGGACAAGGACTATTGCATTCGCTGTCACGAGCAGGGGATCCCGCTACGTTACGCGCTGCCTTCCTATGTTCTCCATTTCCACGGCAAGTCCACATGGCGCGGAGCAGAAACGAAAGATCAAATGGACGAGCGCAACCGCACCTACACGGAACGCTTCAAACAGAAATGGGGCGACGCGCTGTTTGAAGCTTTTATCTACATGGAGACCAAGAACCTTCCGCAGGACGCGCAGCAGGCCTACGAGCAGGGCGACTACCGCCGGATGGTTGGACTGCTCAAGGGTTGACAGCTGGGTGTAATTTTATCCACATGGAGATGATCACAATGAAGACAGATGGCAAGAGATGGGCAATATCCCTGATTGGCGCGATGAGTATGGTCCTCGTTATGACCTGCCTGGCTGCGGCGCAGACCGCCGGGGGCGCCTTGCCGATTCCCGTCCCCACGGCCACCGGTCCGGTTCCGGTCAGTTCGGATTCCCTCCCGTTTTCCACGGCCAGCCGAAGTGAACCCGCCATCGACCTTGCAGCCCAGGGATACTTAGAGGAAGAGTTCTTCGTCACCGGCACCGGCAACGTTTACGACTGGGCGCCTGACGGCAGCATCAAGGTTCGAACCCCCGGACTTCCTTTCACCACCCGCATCCTCGTTCGCCGTCCGTCCGACAAGACTCGCTTCAGCGGCACCGTTCTCGTGGATGTCAGCAACCGCGGCGATGGCTTTGACACGTATGCAACATGGGGACAATTGCACGATTACCTGCTTGCCAACAGACACGCCTACGTTGGAGTAACCGCGTTTGCCGGCAACGTCGCAGCGCTCAAGAAATTCAACCCGGCCCGGTATGCGCCGCTCTCATTTCCCAAGCCGGCCGAAACGTGCGGACCCGCTGGCCGGGCGCCTGAATTCGAGGATGGCGTCCGGTGGGACGTGATCAGCCAGATCGGCGCCCTGCTGAAGAGCAACGCGCAATCGAACCCGCTGGCTGGTTACGCGGTGCAGTATGTGTACGCCAGCATGCAGTCCGCAGGCGACATGCCCACTTATGTGAATGCCTTTCCACGCAACATGAAGTTGGGAAACGGCAAACCCGCCTACGACGCATTTCTCATCAAGGACAGTGGCGGACCGGGAGCGCTTAACTCCTGCGCCCAGCGGCTGGCTGAGGGAGATCCAAGACTGGTCATCCGTAATGTCGGGGTGCCGGTCATTCAGATCCTCGCGCAGAACGCAATCACGGCCAACACCCGGCGTCCCGACAGCGATGCGGCAGGCGATCAGTTCCGCAGGTACGAACTGCCTGGAGCCAGCCATTTCGACCTGTGGCATTTCATGTATCGGCCTCCCCTGAAGGACATCACCGCGGCGGGAATAAAGCCTGAGGACTACTTCCAGGTTCCTCGCGAATGCGAGCCCGCGCGCGCTCCAATCAACGATTTTCCCCAACCGTATTTCTTCAATGCGGCATTCGCCAATCTCGATCAATGGGTCCGCAAAGGCACTCCGCCGCCCAAAGCGGGCTTCGTCGAGCTCAAGGATGGAAAAGGACCGGAATTCGTAAACGACGAATTCGGCAATGTGCGTGGAGGTATTCGGAGTCCATGGTTCGATGTGCCAGCGGGAACTTTCTATCCCGAGATGAAGGGACCCGGCATGTGCAGAAGCATTGGCTATTGGGCGCCGTTCAGCTGGACGCGCCTCGAAGCACTCTATGGCAACCGCCAGAACTACACGAAAAAGTTCCTCGAATCTGTGGATCGGCTCGTGACGGAGCATTGGGTCACTGCAGCCGACGGCGACAAGCTCAAGGCTGACCTTCAGCTTCGATAATTGCGGCGATGGCCCGCCGGGCCCAACGAAGCTTGGCGCTCCGCGAGCGAGGATTGGCTCGAACCTCATCCGGCGCAGGACGCAGAGCTTCGTGGGCAATTTCAGCATAGGTGCCGTCGCGCTCACCGGACTGGAACGCCTTCTTCACGCGGCGATCTTCACCGGAATGGAAAGTAAGGATTGCGACCCGGCCGCCCGGCTTGAGACACATCGGAATATTGCGCAGAAAAGCGTCGAGGGCCCCGAATTCGTCGTTTACCGCAATGCGCAGGGCCTGGAACACGCGGCGCACCGAATCGTCGTCCCTGCCTGCCTTCCGGATCGTCGCGGCAAGGCCAGTCGTCGTCGCGATAGGAGTCTTCAAGATCTCGCGGGCGAGAGGCTCGGCATTCGGTTCATCTGAGTTCTCGATCAGCAGCGTAGCGAGTGTTTCCGGATCGAGGCTCGCGAGAAGGGCGCTTGCGGGCTGTCCGCGACGAGGATTCATCCGCAGGTCAAGCGGCGCATCGTACTTATAAGTGAAACCCCGCGCAGGATTGTCGATCTGCATTGAAGAAAGGCCCAGGTCCGCGAGAATCAGATCGGCAGGCTCCGGAAGTACCTTTGCAAGGCCCGCAAAGTTTGTTCGATGAGCAGTGAAACTTTCCGGACCAAAACCCAGCTGCCGAAGACGCGCCTCCGTTTTGGGAAGTTCGATGGGATCGATATCGAGCCCGATCAGGTGACCACCCGGCTGGATCGCCATTAAGAGTGCGTGGGCGTGACCACCGTAGCCGATGGTGCAGTCGACGGCAATTTCACCGGCCCTGGGAGCGAGTACCTGCAGGACTTCGCGCACCATGATGGGACGATGAGTGCCTACAGGAGTCTTCCCGCTGGCGAGCACCTTTGCGACTTCCTCGGCGTATCGCTCCGGCGCATGCTCCTTGTATTTCTCGGCGAAGTGGCGCGGATTCCTGCCACTGTAGCGTGGCCGCCGCTTGTGCCTGCCTGGTGATTCGGACATT
This sequence comes from Candidatus Sulfopaludibacter sp. SbA3, assembly GCA_945861845.1. Taxonomy (GTDB): domain Bacteria; phylum Acidobacteriota; class Terriglobia; order 20CM-2-55-15; family 20CM-2-55-15; genus CAMBFR01. The sequence continues at coordinate 5,137 of CAMAWS010000184.1, forward strand.
TGCGGATCTTATCGGAATCTGCGTAGTTCGCCCATCGTGAAACTCCGGGGTGGACCGGCTAAGCGCTCACAACGAGGAAGCGTCCGCCGGAATGCAGGATGCTATAGTATCCGCCACATATCTCAAATCAGGACGCTAAGGGGAACATGAAACGACTCGTCGGCCAACTATATTTCTGGGTTCTTCTCGCGATTCTCGCGGGAGGAATCTTCGGCTTTGTCAATCCAGAGCAGGCCGTGAAGCTCAAGCCGCTCGGCGATGGATTCATCGCGCTGGTCAAGATGCTGATCAGTCCGATAATTTTCTGTACGGTCGTCCTCGGTATCGCAGGCGCGGGAGACATGAGAAAAGTCGGCCGCGTCGGGGGCAAGGCGCTGCTCTACTTTGAGGTGGTTTCGACGTTCGCGCTGGTGATCGGCCTTATTGTTGTAAATGTCGTAAAGCCAGGCGCCGGCTTCAACGTGGATCCTGCGACGCTCGATGCAACCGCGGTGGCGGATTATGCGAAACGCGCGGCGACTCAAACCACCGGCGACTTCATCCTGCACGTGATTCCGGTGACCTTCCTCGATGCCTTCACAGGTTCGGGCGATCTGCTCCAGGTCCTGTTCGTCGCGATCCTGTTCGGATACGCGATGATGCACATTGGCAAGGCCGGCGAGGTGGTCCACCACTTCATGGAAGCCGCCTTCCAGATCTTCTTCAAAATGATGAGCGTCCTTATGAAGCTCGCGCCAATCGGCGCCGGCGGAGCGATGGCATTCACGATCGGCAGGTATGGGTTAGCGGCGCTCCGGCCCCTTGCTGCACTGATGGGCAGCTTCTATCTAACGTGCGCGCTGTTTGTCCTGGTTGTGCTCGGTACGATTGCGGCGGTTACGGGATTCAGCATCCTCCGATACATCATGTATATAAAGGATGAGCTGCTGACCGTCCTCGGTACGGCATCTTCAGAATCCGCGCTGGTGCCCCTGATGCAGAAGCTGGAAAAGCTGGGTTGTTCGAAGTCCGTAGTGGGGCTGGTTGTGCCATCCGGATACTCCTTCAACCTGGACGGCACGAATATCTACATCACGATGGCCGCAATGTTCGTTGCCCAGGCATTGAACATCGACCTGACATTGAGGCAGCAACTCACTCTCCTGTTCGTGGCGATGCTCACATCGAAGGGCGCGTCGGGAGTAACCGGAGCCGGATTCATTACATTGGCTGCAACCCTTGCAGTTGTTCCTTCGATACCCGTGGCCGGTCTCGCGCTGATCCTGGGCATCGACCGGTTCATGTCTGAATCGCGTTCGATCACGAATTTCATTGGGAATGGCGTGGCGGCAATCGTCGTGTCGAAGTGGGAAAACGAACTCGATTTCGTGAAATTAAAGAAAGAACTCGGTGTTGGTTAAACACGGTGGCCCCGAGGGCCACTAAATGGAAGCTTCGCGCCTGGGGGCTTTGCGCAAAAAAGCCGGTAGAGTAGGCGAATAGGCGACCCGAAGGCGACCTATTCGCCCCTCGTCGAACCGGACATGAAGATTTCCCTCATCCGGCTCTCATGTAAACAATCGACCAGAGCGGCGCGGCGGAGACAAATAATGCAGACCAAGCTGCC
>CAMAWS010000185.1 GCA_945861845.1 Candidatus Sulfopaludibacter sp. SbA3
ATCGTTCAATGGAAACGCAACGTTATCGGCAACCGTCAACGAATCAAAGAGGGCGCCGGACTGGAATACGAGCTGGACTTTCCGGCGGATATCGGCAAGATCCTGCTCGTTCATGCCCGTGATGTCCTGTCCATCCACGATGATTTTCCCCTTGTCCGGCTTGAGAAGACCTACCACGTGCGTGAGCATAACGGTCTTTCCCACGCCGCTTGGTCCGAGGATCGCAAACGTCTCTCCTTTTTCTACACCGAATGAAACGCCGTCGAGAATCATACGGTCACCGAAAGACTTGTAGACGTCAATGAATTCGATGAAATACGGCATGACGTATTGTAGATTCAAAACCATGAAAAGCATCCCTTGCCTTCTTTACATCAGCTTGCTGCTGTCTTCCCCGCTCCAGGCGCAGGAACTGGTGTGGGCCGGCGACGCCGAGGGCGGAGCGCCCTACGTTTTTATCGATCCGAAGAATCCTGGCCGGACAATTGGCTTCGAGGTCGACCTTGCCGATGCGCTTGCCCGCCGCATGGGCCGGCAGGCGCGTTTCGTTCAAAACCAGTGGGACGGCCTTGTTCCGGGTCTTGAACGAGGCGAATACGATGTCGTCATCAATGGCCTTGAGATCACACCTGAGAGGGCTGAGCGTATTTCCTTTTCACGGCCCTATTACGATTCGAGCCTGACTCTCACGGTAGGTATCGACGACCAGGTAATCCGGAGGCCGGAAGATCTGGCCGGCCGAACCGTGGGAACGCTTAAATCGTCGTTTGCGGAAGGTTTCCTCGCAAAGATTGGCAATGTCACGATCCGAAGCTATGACGGGCAGGTAAATCCTTACATGGACCTTACCCTTGGTCGGCTTGATGCCGTCGTGATGGATACCCCAATCGCGCTGTACTATGCCAACAGCCCACAGATGCGAAACATCGAACTTCCGTCAGCAAGGTTCGACCTCGGCGTGGGCATTCGAAAAGCAGATGAGGCGCTGCGGCTCGACATCAATACCGCGCTGCAGTCGCTCGAGCAGGACGGAACTCTTGAGGAAATCTACTCGGCCTGGCTGAACGCGGACGGCCAGCGCTATCGAGAGTACCTGGACGCCATCCGCACAGTACGCACATTCGGCGACCGGTTACGCCAGTACTGGTCATTCCTGCCACACTTGCTGCGCGCGGCGCTGGTAACCCTGGAAATCTCGGCTGCCGCGATGTCAATTGCCATCGGCCTTGGTCTGACAATGGCGGTGCTGCGGGTATTCGGACCCCGGCTGGTATCATGGCCGATTGTCGGCCTGATCGAAGTAATACGGGGAACGCCGCTGCTCATTCAGCTGTTCATCATCTTCTACGGCCTTCCGGCGATTGGAATTCGTTTCTCGCCTTACTGGGCAGCAGTCTTCGGGCTGGGGCTGAATTATTCGGCATACGAAGCGGAAAACTATCGCGCAGGGATTCAATCGATTCCCCGGGGTCAGCTCGACGCCGCCCTCGCCCTCGGCCTGACCCGGGTTCAAACTATCCGGAAGATCGTTCTTCCCCAGGCAATGCGGCTCGTAATCCCTCCTGTCACGAACGACTTCATCGCCCTCCTGAAGGATTCCTCGCTCGTTTCCGTCATCACGATGGTCGAGCTCACCAAGATGTATGGGCAACTGGCCGCCACATACTACGACTACATCGGCCTGGGAATCCTGACGGCGGCCATCTATTTCCTGATGGGTTTGCCGATAGCGCGGCTGTCGCGAAAACTGGAACAGAGGCTGGCGTACATGAGGACCTGAACTGAAGTCTACCTTGTGACCATCTGGTAGTTGAAGTACGCGACCCGGTCTCTTCCCCCATTCTTGGCTACATAAAGGGCCTGGTCGGCGACGCGAATGAGGTCCTCCTTGGTGAGCGCGTTCACCGGATAGTTCGAAATACCGATGGATGCGGTAATACTGCCAATACCCGGAAAGTATTCAGCAGCGATACGCTCCCGAATCCGATCGGCCAGCTGGATTGCACCAGACAGAGGCGTTTCTGGAAGGATTACGGTAAATTCCTCACCCCCATAACGCGCCGCAAAATCGAATTCGCGGCAACTGCTCCGGATGGTATCGGCCACCGAGCGAATTACCTTGTCGCCGCTCGGATGCCCGAAGCGATCGTTGACTTCCTTCAGAAAATCGAGATCGATGATCAGCAGCGAGAGCTGATGATTGTGCCGCTGCGCGCGGCCCAGTTCTGCCGACAGTGTCGCCTGGAAAAATCGATGGTTGGGAAGCCCTGTAAGGAAATCCGTTCTCGCATGGTGTTCGACTTCTTCAAAGAGCTGCGCGTTCCGGAGCGCATTGGCAACAGTGCTCGCCATGACCTCGAAAAATCGCAGATTCGCATCCGACAGACTGCGATCGAGACCATCCGCGCGCACGTGAATCAGGCCAAGAACGGTATCGCGCGATATCATCGGCACCGCGACCAGGCCGTGCGGCTTCGCGTGAGGCGCCACCAGGATACGCCGCGAATCATAAGCCTCCTGCAATTCAGGATTGTCTTTCAGGTCAACTTCGACGTCCCGGATGGTTGGATCGCTTGACTTCACCATGATGTACCCGCGATTCGTCTTTGCATCGACCCGGATTATCGAACACTCAATCGCGTTTAATACCTCACGGGTTCTGGACGCAATCTCAAACAGCACTTCCCCGCTGTTCAAAGACGACGAAACCGCTCGCGTGATCTCGACCATGGCCTCCGCATACTGCTTTTCTTCCAGGACGGCGCTCGACAGCACGGCATCGAGCTTCATCCGCTCCGCAAGAAACACATAGAATATTGAGACTACGAAAAAGAGCGCCTGTGTCAGAAAATCCTCGAAGCTCACATCCAGCTGGAAACCGAAAAGCACGAAGTTCCTAAACAGTCCGAATAGAAGGCCAACGAGGAAGATCGAGAAAAATACGAGCTTGAAGTCCCTCCATATCAGTGTCAGCAGGAAGATGCTGAAGAATGCGATGTAGAGCGGCGTGGCCTCGTCCCGGAGCAGGTACAGCGTCGTTGCGACAAGTACCACGTCGATCGCGGCTATCGTGTTCTGGAATGTCCGCCCTTCGAACTGCAACTGCGGCGCCAGGGTGAAGGCGAGATTGGTAAGGGAGAAAAATACCGCGAGTCCGAAAATCAGATTAAATCTGTCTGTACCGAGATAGCTGAACAGGGTGAGGTAAGACGCAAGTACTATCAGAAGCCATCGCAGCAACAGAAAAGCCTTCCTGTGCTCCAGCTCCGGACGAAATTGCGTCTTTAGGGCGGCTGGCATCATTTTTTGTGTATTGTCGGAATCCACCTACAATGTAACAACCCATGGGAGGAGGACAAAGGTGAAATTCATGAATTTTTCTCGGAAGGACCAGATCGCGACAGTTCACATCGGTTGTGAACTTGAGGACGGCTGTCTTGACGTCACTCAGGCCATCGGCGGCGGTCTGCTGAAATTCCCGCGAGCGGCCACTACACTGGAAGAAGCGATTCAGGTAGCTGACGGCCTGAATCTGCTGAGGGACCAGGTTCGCGAATTAAAAACATCATCCATGGGCATTCAGGGCTATTTGTTCAAGCCCGCAAACGCCATTTACCACGCTCCTGTTACCCATCCGGAAAAAATAATCGGAATTGGATTGAATTACAGAGATCACGCGGCCGAAACCAAGCTTGAACTGCCGAAGCGTCCATTGATGTTCGGCATGTTTGCCAATGCGATTATCGGCCCCGAACAGCCTATCGTCATTCCGCCAGTCAGCAAGCAGGTCGATTATGAAGCCGAGCTTGGGGTCATAATCGGGCGGCGAGGAAGAAACATTTCTGCTGGCGATGCCCTGCAGTACGTTGCCGGTTATACGATTATCAACGATGTTTCAGCCCGCGACCTCCAGTTTGCCGATGGTCAATGGTTGCGGGGCAAATCATTCGATACTTTTCTACCGATGGGGCCCTGCCTCGTGACCCCGGAGACTCTTCGCGACGGCGACGGCCTGGCTATTACGCTGCGATTGAACGGACAGACGCTCCAGGACTCCAACACCAGCCACATGGTCTTCAAGGTCCCGGAACTGATTTCCTGCATCTCGGAAGTCATGACACTGCAGCCGGGCGACGTGATCTCGACCGGCACGCCCGCAGGCGTCGGATTTACAAGGAATCCGCCCGTCTTCATGAAGCACGGGGATGTCGTTGAGATTGAGATCGAGGGAATCTCAGTTCTCAGGAACCCTGTAATTGATTTTCAGTGAGCACGCCTTCAATCGCGTCCACGAGATCCTGAATGCGGAACGGCTTTCGAATGTACTGAACACCTTCCTGCGTGAAGAACCGCCTCGTTTGAGCGTTAACGACATCTCCGGTTACGAAAAGAAAACGGTGCTGGAGCTTCGGGTTCAATGATTCGACAAGCCGATAGAGCCTCTGGCCGCTAAGTCCCGGCATACGCTGGTCGCACACGACCACGTCGTACGATCCGTCTTTCAGCCGCTCCAGAGCCTTCACTCCCGAACCAGCCACCTCGATCTCTGCGCCATAGCGAACAAGCACATCGGAAATCAACTCTGTAATGTGAACTTCGTCGTCAATGACCAGAATTGATTTGCCGCGAAGCGACTCCCCGCTGCCGACCGTTTCCGGCCTGGCTTCTTCTTCCATTGCAGAGGCCCGAACGGGCATTTCCACGGTGAACGTTGAGCCGCTTCCGTAAGTGCTCCACGCATACAGCTCCCCGCCATGATCCTTCACAATTTCAGCGCAAATGCTAAGGCCTAAGCCGGTCCCTGAGTTCTTGTCCTTGGTCGTAAAGAAGGGATCAAAAATCTTCGCCATGTCGCGGGCCCGGATACCACTTCCGTTATCCGTTACCGACAAGTGAATATTCCCGTCCTCCATGGCGCTCCTGATCTGGATCACGCCTGGCTGCCCTTGAACATCCGCAATGGCATCTTCAGCGTTAACAACCAGGTTGAGCAATACCTGCTCAATCTGGCCGGGATCACCGGTGGCCGGCGGCAGGTCGTCGGAAAGATCAAGCCTGATAACAATATTGTCAACGCTCTCTTCGTACTCCCGCAATTGAACAACGTTGCGAACGATATCGTTCAGGCGGAAAGCAACGCGTTTCGGCTCGTTCTTTGCGGCAAGGCTCAGGAAGTTCTGGACGATCTTGCCTGCGCGCTCCGCCTGGACAAGAATTACATCGATCATGCGCCGGGTGGCTGGATCGAGATCCGCTCTGGCAGCTAATTGGGCGTATCCCAGAATTCCCGCCAGCGGATTGTTCAACTCGTGGGCAACACCGGACACCAGGCGTCCGATCGCGGCCATCTTTTCCATGTGAACCATCTGCCGCCGTAATAGAACTTCGTTCGTAATGTTCACCCCATAGGCGATCTTCAGGCCCTGATCGTTCAATGGGACCGTCTCGATTTCGTATGTTCCCCCGCCGGCAACCTCAAGCTCGTGATGAGGCAGGGCATCCAGGTTCCCGATTTCGGCAAATGTATCGGTGAAACTGGAGTTTGCCAGGATGATTTTTCCGTGATTGTCGGTAATTGCGACTGGCAGGGGAAGTAATGCGAAAAGACTGCTAATGAGTTGTATCGGATCTACCGCGAGGCTCGTTCCGTCCTTGGTCATGTTTGCACTCCCTTCATGGGACTGATTTTCAATCGACGGGGCATTTTGCTAAGAGAGCATCTTCTTTGCAAGCGGAAAATTAGCGGGAAAATACATCCTTTTTGCAGGATTCTTCAAAGGCGGCAAATTGCCTGTATCGGGCACCTCACACAGTTGACGGTATTGAGTTTCTTTGGGCAGTTCCCCGCTATTCCCAGGTGGCAGAGCGCGAAGTCATATCGGATGGGATCCTCGGAATTGATCCTGCTCAGGCTGCGGGTTATATCGAGAGCCATTCGCCAGCCTGGTGTCCGCATGTCAGTCAACCCGATATAGTTTGAAATCCGCGCAATATGAGTATCCAGTGGAATGACCAGCTGCCGCGGTGAGAGCCTGGTCCACACACCGCAATCAATGCCATCGTCGGGGCGAACCATCCATCGAAGAAACAGATTCATCCTCTTGCAGGCGCTTCCCTCCGATGGCCTGGGGAACAAAAACCGCACCCCCAGCCGCCGCTTCAATTCGCCGCGCGGATAGAATTCTTCGTGACCAAAACCCAGCATCCGCCTGGAAAATTGCTCGATGGCAGAGCCGACGTGAAGGTCATCCGGGCCCAGACCTTCCGCAAACGCATTCTCAATCGATCCGTAATTTTCAAACGTGCGCCGAATAATCCAAAACAGGACTGCAAGGTCCCGACTTGTGTTGAACCGGTGATAAAAGCCGCGCAGCCGTTTCGCATCGCGGCGGACGTCGAACGATGCAATTGCTTCTGATGGTCGAGGCCCCAGGTATGCGAGCGCCTGATCCACGGAACGCAGGACGATTTTCACATTCCCGTAGGCAAATACCGACGCAAGCAAGCCAGCGATTTCCCGGTCGCGAGGGTCATCGTACCGGTGGACGAATTGAACGGGGTCGTTTGAAAGGTGACGCTGTTTCGGAAAAGATTCAATGAAGCTGTCGAGATGATGCTTTAGAGAAGACATAAAAATAGCCGCAGGTCCGAACAGTTTACTACTGTGGATCTGCGGCTATTACTTTACCGGTTATATTCCATCGTTGGCTTGCCGCGCTCTACGTTGCTATTGG
>CAMAWS010000186.1 GCA_945861845.1 Candidatus Sulfopaludibacter sp. SbA3
ACAGCGTACCTCCAAAATCCAGCTCAACGGTTGAGTCAGGCAGGGGAGTTCCAGCGCGCTATTTCAGCACACCAAAAGTTGATTTACAATTGCCGCTCATGCGATTAGCGATTGCCGCCATTGCCCTTCTCCTTGTTGCTCCCGCACAAATCGGCGCGTGGCCGGCATCGGCTTACCTAAAGATGTTTCGCGATGCACGGGGTCCGCTGCCGAAAAACCTGAACACTCTCATGGCCGATTTCGACGGTTTATTCTCCCAGCCATGCCGGAAACTGACCGTCACAGAAGCATCGACGATAGCTGTTGCCGAAATTTCGAAGAGAACGGGAAATCTCGCCTTATCGGTGGCGGCGATGCGCGATGCGGGCTGCGCGGTCGCGGCATTGAATGACCCGCAACTGGATTCTCTTGTCGCCGCTCAGGCCGGCAAATTTACCGTCGTCTTTTATGGATTTCATGAGTCGATACGTCAGGGAAATCTCGAAGCATTCCTCAAAATCAGGCTGGACGAACAAGAACGGCTGCTGCTCCGCTTGCGCCGCTCGGCAGAGTTACCCGACCGCTCGAATGTGATTGAGAACTCACCTCTGTTCGGCATCGCCTCGATCGCCTTTTCTCACGCCGTTACGGATGTCGCAAATGTGTGGCTGCTCATCTGGCAAAAGGCTAATGGCGAACTCAAGTAGTTACGCGGTCTCTGACCGCGCAGGATCCATCAATTAAGGGGGAACAAGAAGTGAAACGAATCGAGCGCGCTCTAATCAGCGTGTACGACAAGACCGGTGTGGTCGAATTTGCGCGCGGGCTTGCCGGCCTGGGGGCCGAGATCATCTCGACGGGCGGAACTTCAAAACTGCTCGCCTCAAATGGCATTCGTGTACGTGAGGTCTCGGACCTGACAGGCTTCCCGGAAATTCTGGACGGCCGCGTAAAAACGATCAATCCGCGTATTGCCGGCGGGGTGCTTGCAATCCGCGAGAACGCAGAGCATATGCGGCAGGTCGCGGAACATGGGATTCCCATGATCGACGTTGTTTGCGTGAACCTCTATCCATTTGTGGAGACGACACGAAAGAGCGGCGTCCAATTCGAGGAGATTATCGAGAACATCGACATTGGCGGCCCTTCGCTGATTCGCGCTTCGGCGAAAAACTTCCAGGACGTGGCGGTCGTAACGTCCCCGGAACAGTACGCCCGCGTCCTGGAAGGACTCCGCGCGGGAAACGGCGTCCTGGAGCGCGCGATACTATTCGACCTTGCCCGAAAAGCGTTCGTCTGCACGGCGCGCTACGATGGTTACATCGCGCAGTACCTGTCCCAGGTTGGCGCTGAAGAAGCTGTGTTTCCGCCGAGCATTTTCGTGGATTTCGAGAAAGTAACCGACCTCCGTTACGGAGAAAACCCTCACCAGCGCGCATCTTTTTACAGGTGGGGAGGCGAGCCGGCGAGCGGCCTGGCGGCGGCGAGCCAGCTACAGGGCAAGGAGCTTTCCTACAACAACATTGTTGATCTCGAAGCGGCGTGGAACCTCATAAGAGAATTTGAAGAACCCGCCTGCTGCATCATCAAGCACACCAACCCGTGCGGTACCGGAGTGGGAGCCTCACTGAGCGAAGCATATAAGAAAGCGTACGAAGCGGATCCCGTCTCGGCTTTCGGATCGATCATTGCTTTCAACCGGCCAGTCGATGCAGCCACGGCTACCGAGGCAGCGAAGCTCTTCGTGGAAGCCATTATTGCTCCCGGGTATGAGGCCGCGGCGCTCTCGGCTTTTGCGTCAAAAAAGAACCTGCGATTGCTGTCCCTGGAAAAGGGTCTAACGTCTGCCAATGCCCCGGGTCCAATATCCGCGTTCGAACTGAAGCGGGTAGCCGGGGGCGTCTTGCTGCAGGATCAGGACGGTATTCTGACCGGGCCGGACTCGCGAGTGGTTACGAAACGCCAGCCAACAGGAAAGGAACAACACGACATGGACTTCGCGTGGCGTGTGGCCAAGCACGTGAAATCAAACGCCATAGTGCTTGCCGAAGGCGGTCGAACAATTGGCGTCGGGGCGGGCCAGATGAGCAGGGTCGATTCTGTGAGGTTGAGCATTGAGAAATCGCGACCTGAAGCCAGGGGCTCTGTGCTGGCTTCCGATGCTTTCTTTCCGTTTCGCGATGGCATTGATGAGGCCGCCAAGGCCGGCATTACCGCCATCATTCAACCCGGCGGATCGGTGAGGGACGCCGAGGTTATCGAGGCTGCGGACGAGCACGGCATAGCCATGATTTTTACGGGGATACGGCATTTTAAGCATTAAAAGAGGGTAATCGGCAATGTATAATGCCCCCAAAGTTACGACTTCCGAGGAATTCAGGGTTTATGCGTAGAACACTCAGCACGAATCGGGTCATCCTTTCCGTCGTCTCTGTCATCGCTGTGCTGGCATTTGCGACGACCGGGTTTGGCCAAACGGCTCGTGCGCAGGCATCGGCAGCCAATCGGGCCGAAGCTTACTTTCACTTCACAAAGGCTCGCGTACTGGATGAGCAGGGACAGTGGAACGAAGCAATCGCGGAATACCAGAAGGCGCTGGCGGTTGATCCCAATAATTCCCTGATTTACTCGGAGATGGCCGACACGTACTACCGCAACCGCAGGGTCCGCGAAGCTGTTGACGCGGCAGACAAGGCGGTCCAGGCAGACCGAAACAACATCGAGGCTCATAAGACCCTCAGCACGATCTATACGGCGATGTTGGGCAACGCGACCAATCAACAGCCGCTGCCGGCAGACACCCTCAACAGGGCGGTCCGCGAATTTGCAGAAATCATTCGTATTGACGCCACGGACACCCAGTCTTACATGATGCTCGGACAGCTGTACCAGATCCGGAATGAGCCGGCCAAGGCCGCAGAGATCTACAAGAAGTACCTCGGAATTGAGCCGGGTTCCGAGCAGGGCATCATCGCGCTGGCAAAACTGCAACTGGATGCAGGTAACGAAAAAGAATCTGTCGACATGCTTGAAGCCTTTCTCAAGGAGCGTCCGGATTCGGACGCCGCTTATGCCACATTGGGCCAGGCCTATTCCAATCTCCAACGGTTTGATGAAGCTGCGGCTGCCTACAAGAAAGCAGTTGAGTTCAACCCCGACGATCTCGAACTGAAAAAGAACTATGCGCAGGCCCTTTTCTTTTCGGACCAGCTCAACGATGCGGCGGAGTTGTACCAGGCATTACTGCGGGCCGAGCCCGAGGATGGCATTGCCCTCTTGAGACTGGGCCAGATCTACCGCCGGCAGATGAAGTACGCGCTGGCGCGGCAAAATTTCGAAAAGGCCGCCGCAATGTTCTCTGACAGCGTGGAAGTTCAGTTTAACTTCGCCCTTCTGGAGCGCGACGAAGGACGCCTTCCCGAGGCGGTTGCCCGCGTAGCCGACATTTTGAAACGTGGAGAGCGACCGAATGGACGTTATAACGAAGGCGAAAAACAGAACCGGCGAATCTTCCTGACGAACCTTGCGCTATTTAACACGACGCTCGGCAACCATGGCGCCGCAATCCAGGCTTTCACTGAGCTGAAGACCATCGCTTCCGATACGGATCGCATTGATGCGCTTATCGTCGACGCCTATCGCAGCGCAAAACAGCCCGACAAGGCGCTTGAGTATTGCGAGCAGGCTTTGAAAGCCGCTCCCGACAGCCGCGATCTTCTAATAACCCATGCAGACCTGATTGCCGAAAAGGGACGCATCGACGAAGGAATTCGGAACCTGCAGAAGTTGACTCGGGGAACTGATGAGGACCTTGGCATACTGTCAACAATGACCAGCATTTACGAGCGTGCGAGGAAATGGGACCAGGCCCAGGACGTCGTGAATACGGCAATCCGCCGCTTCCCGGCCGACGTGAACGTTTACCTGCTTCAGGGATCGCTTTACGAGCAACAGAAGAAGTTCAACGAAGCCGAGAAAGCATTCCGCAAGGCATTGGAAATTGAAAAGGACAGCCCTGCGGTCCTCAATTACCTGGGATACATCCTGGCGGACCGCGGCCAGAAGCTGCAGGAAGCGCTCGCAATGCTTCATAAGGCTGTTGAAAAGGAACCGACTAACGGCGCTTACCTCGACAGCCTTGGCTGGGCCTACTTTCGGATGAATCAGCTCGAACGCGCCGAGGAACACCTGACGCGAGCCCTGATATTCGCCGGCAACAACGCGACGATTCACGACCACATGGGCGACCTGTACTTCAAGACCATGCGGTACGAGCAAGCCCGGATTGAATGGAACAAGACTCTCGCGATCGGCGATGATTCCGAAGAAGTCGAAAGGGTCAAGAAGAAGCTCGACGGACTGAAGACCAGGATTGCCATTAAGTAATTTGAATGGACTTTCAGGCGTTTTCCCTCCGTCCTGAATTTCCCGAAATCCCTGTGAACTTTCCCCTAATCCACACTGTCCTTACAAATACGGCCAATGACCGGCTGCGCATGCAAGCCCGACGCGAAGCGTGAGCGCGCTAGCGTGAAACCTAAGGCAATGGCAGCCATCAAGACTATGGATACGGTGGCTGTGCAAGCAGGCGAAAAGGACTTCGACACGGCTGCTCGCGAGCACCGGGCATTCCTGATGCAGATTGCGGTTGCGTCGGCCCGAAACCCGACGGACGCGGAAGATATTGTCCAGGAGGCCCTGGTAAGGGGATTCCGTGGCATCAACCGCTTCCGGGGGGATTGTCCGCTCAGAAGCTGGCTGTCCAGAATCGTTGTTCGCGTGGCGATCAATCACCACAAGAGCGCCGCGAGACGCTTGAAGCGCTGGGTTTTCTTTTCGGACCTGGAAACCAGCTATGAAGACGGCTCTGTGCAGGAGTTTGATCCGCAGGATCGCTCAAAGGACTTTGATCGTGAAGCTTTCATGGACGTCCGGAAACAGGTCAAACGGTTGCCGGACGATTTCCGTCTCCCGCTCCTGATGTTGGCGTTGGACGGACTGACGATTCCAGAAATTGCGGAGATCCTTGAGATTCCCGAGGGAACCGTGAAATCGAGGATTTTTTACGCCCGCAAACGACTAAAAGATGTCTTGCAGAAAAAGAGACGGGTCTAGGAATACGATGAAAATCGATTGCCAATGGGTCACCACAAATCTCGAAGCCATCTCGTGTGACAGCCTCGGGGCAGAAGAAGCCAGGCTTGCCAAGGCTCATATTCAGGAGTGTGCGCACTGCCGGGCCGAAATTGAGAGCCTCGAGGAAATCGATGTCATGGTCAGGAAGTATGTGCGCCACCAGATGGCGGTGGCTGTGGCTCCAAAACGGCAACGAGTTGCATGGGGTTCCATTGGGGCGGCAGCGGCGGTGGCCATTGCGCTTGTCATGGCCGTTTCACTTCAATTTTTTCCCGGCACGGGCACTGTCGAGCCTGCGCTGGAGCAGGCACTAACTGCGCCTGCTCCAGCTGCGAATCCTCAATTGGACAAAGACTCTGAATCAACGGCCACGCAGCGCTCAAAACCGGAGGAGGCTGGATCGGCAGCCGGCGTCACGAGTGGGAGACCGGCCCCGGCCGCCAACGAAAAGGTTCCAGATGGTCCAGGCGCTCCGGACTTCCTGATCACGGATCCAGCCGGATATTCCCGAACGCTCGAGGATTATAAGGGATACGTATTTTTCTTCGGTGTGTGGCAGCCTACCCAGACCGCAGCAATAGCGAACATCGAAACCGTCTACAGGAATTTCGGCAGCAACACCAAGCTGCGCATTGTCGGCATATCAAACCAACGGCAAGTCAACCCAGCCAACACGACCTTCCCGCTTTTCTACAACCAGGGTTCAAGATTATTGAACACGGCCTCTGGTGAATTTCTCCTTCTCGATCAGACTGGCGCCATTCGCCTCCGTGGCTCCCTGTTAACGCCGTCCGAAGATTTAGTAAGAACTCTGCGAGACGCGCTTCAACCGTTAGGGGTCCAGTAGTGCCTCGGTCATTCACAAAATTTTAATTGCTTTCTTTGTGAGACCTCAGGGAGCGTCGCGGTAAGATTGCTTCCTATCTTGGGGAAGGAATTTGGGCTTACTGGCATCGAAGCCTGATGCTTTTACGTGGAGGTTTTATGAAACGCATATTTGTGTGCTTGGTTCTGCTGTGCCTGCCTCACTCCTCTAATCTTTTTTCGCAATCAGCGGGATTTGGAACGATTTCGGGAGTTGTTCAGGATCCGACCGGCGCTCGCGTTCCGGGCGCTGCGGTCAGTATCTCCAACGAATCCAGAGGCGTGGTCCGTACGCTGGTTTCGAACGAAGCCGGAGCCTTTTCGGCGTCGGCGCTTGTGCCTGCGCCCGGGTACACGGTCACTGTAAGGCTGGCAGGATTCCGGGACTACAATGCACGGAATATCGACCTTCAGGTCGGACAGGAGATCGGCTTGGATGTGGTACTGGGTGTTGCAGGCACTGAGACCACCGTTGTTGTCGTGGAGTCAGCCCCTGTCGTAGATTCAACGAAAACGGAAGTCTCGCAGGTCGTCACATCCGCACAGATCCAGGAATTGCCAATCAATGGCCGGCGCGTCGACTCCTTTATCTTGTTGACGCCGGCGGCGGTACCAGACGGAACTTTCGGTCTGGTCAGTTTCCGGGGTAATGCCGGTGGAAACTCCTTTCTGACGGACGGAAACGACACAACGAACCAGTTTTACAATGAGAATGCGGGTCGAACGCGGATATCTTCGCAAATCTCGC
>CAMAWS010000187.1 GCA_945861845.1 Candidatus Sulfopaludibacter sp. SbA3
TCTACAGAAGATGATCCGCCTCGAAGACATACTTGCGAAGGTCGAAAAACATCATCCGGGCGACGATCTGGATCTTATTCGACGCGCCTATATCTTTTCCGCCAAGGAACACAAGGGCCAGGTGCGCGCATCGGGCGAGCCTTATCTGACGCACCCTCTTGAGGTCGGCAACCTCCTGGCTGAAATGAAAATGGATGCCGTGACCGTCGGCGTCGGACTTCTCCACGATGTTGTCGAAGACACCCTCACTACGCTCGAGAAGATCGAGGAACTTTTTGGAAAGGAGGTTGCCCACATAGTTGACGGCGTTACCAAGATCAGCCAGATTCAGTTCACTTCCAAGGAAGAAAAACAGGCCGAGAACTTCCGGAAGATGCTTCTGGCGATGACAGACGACATCCGCGTCATCATGGTGAAGTTTGCCGACCGTCTTCACAACATGCGGACATTGACCTACCTCCCAGCCGACCGGCGTGAAGCGATCGCACGCGAGACGATGGACATATACGCCCCGCTTGCCAACAGGCTCGGCATGGGGAAAATCCGCGGCGAACTCGAAGACTTATCCTTTAGCTATCTTGATCCCAAGGCGTACCAGGAGTTGAAGGACCTCGTCGAACGAAATCGCAAGACGCATGAAACGTTTCTGGCCGAAGTCACCCAGACTGTAGAAGAAAAGCTCAGGGAGCAGGGCATTCCGGCCCACACGGAGTCACGAGTCAAGCGGCTCTATTCCATTCACGAGAAGCTCCGGAAACAACGGATAACGATCGATCGCGTATACGACCTCCTCGCCATTCGCATCATCACAGACAGCGTGAAAAACTGCTACTCGGCGCTCGGCGTGATTCATAACACCTGGCGTCCTGTGCCGGGCCGTATCAAGGACTTCATCGCGATGCCGCGGCCCAACATGTATCAATCGCTGCACACATCCGTTATTGCCCGGGGACAGCCTTTTGAGGTCCAGATCCGAACGGCCGAGATGCACAATGTAGCGGAGGAAGGCATTGCGGCTCACTGGAAGTACAAGGATGGGAAACTTGTAGCCGATGAAGGCGAGGATCAGCGCATAGCGTGGCTCCGCCACCTCGTGGAATGGCAGCAGGAAATGAAAGATCCTGCCGATTTCCTGAGCACGCTGAAGATCGATCTCTATCCAGAAGAAGTGTATGCCTTCACGCCCAAGGGAAAGGTCATTACGCTGCCCCGGGACGCCACGCCGGTGGATTTCGCATACGCCATTCACACCGAAGTCGGCAATAAGTGTGTCGGCGCCAAGATCAATGGCCGGATCGTCCCCCTGAAGAGCAAACTCAAGAACGGCGACACCATAGAGATCAGCACTCAGCCCGGCCACACGCCTAGCCGCGATTGGCTCTCTTTCGTGAGGACATCGAGAGCTCGTAACAAGATTCGGCATTGGCTGAATGAACAGGAGGGCGAGAGGGCAATCGAACTTGGCCGCAAGATGATGGAAAAAGAAGCGCGAAAATACAAGATGAACGCGCGCGACCTGCTCGACAGTGACACGTTGAAGGATCTGCTCCCGGATTACGCGGCCAGCAAAGTTGACGACCTGCTGGCGTCTATCGGATACGGCAAGATTTCTGCGAAGACCATCCTGAATCGTTTGGCCCCTGACGGCCTGAAGGAGCCCTCGCCGGCAGAGGAATCCAGAATCACGTCGGCCGTCAAGAGAGTGCTTGGATTTGGTAGCGATGCAAAGCTAAAGGTAAAGGGATTCGACGACCTGCTTGTCTACCGTGCCAAGTGCTGCAATCCCATCCGCGGTGAAGAGATTATCGGCTACATCACCAGGGGAAAGGGTGTGGCCGTCCATTCCAAGAAGTGTCCAAATGTCCAGAACCTCATGTACGATGCCAACCGGAAGATCGAAGTAGAATGGGCTGGCGCCGCCCCCGATACCGAAGCCTACGCCGTGCCCTTGACTATCCTTACGGAAGATCGGCCCGGTATGCTGGCAGAAATCGCGACGGTAATCTCGGAGATACGATCCAACATCCTCAACGCCGACGCCCGAACAGCCGACGATCGAGGCACCATCGATATTACAGTTGAAATCCCGGATATGAAGCACCTTGAACGCGTGATCGCCTCATTGAAAAAGATCGTGGGCGTCTACGACGTTACCCGTTCCCGTAAAGCTGTAAACACAACCAAGTAATCGGAGTCCATATGAGCCACACCGCAATCAGCACCTCGCTCGGCCCTTCTGCGATCGGTCCTTATTCACAAGCAATCCTGGCAGGCAATCTTCTGTTCGTTTCCGGCCAGATCCCGATCGATCCATCAAATGGCCAGATCATCGAAGACAAGAGCATTCGCGCGCAAACCCGCCGCGTGCTCCAAAACATACAGGGCATTCTTCAGGCTGGCGGCGCATCGCTCAATAACGTCGTCAAGACGACGGTCTACCTGAAGGACATGAACGAGTTTGCCGAAATGAATGCTGCATACGCCGAGTTTTTCCAGGCGGTGCCGCCTTCGCGTGCGACGGTGGAAGTGGCCCGCCTTCCTCGGGACGTATCAATAGAGATCGACTGCATAGCTATAGTCACCTGAACCGGGTTCTAAACTTCAGGTCGAGCCCCAGTGAGCCTGTTTCATCCCGCGAAGCCACGACGGAAGTATTCCTGGAAACGAAGTATTCGATCTGGACGATCTGTTGCCGATTCGACGATAGGTCCTGCGAATAAGTGATGGACAGGTCCTTCGTGACCTGTTTGGAAATGGTGAGCCGGGCCACAGGATTATTTTCAGCGCCAACTAGAAACGGGTCAATACGCACACGGTCGAGTCCGAGCAAGCCGAACCGGTTCCCCACTCGGGACTGAAGCAGATCGAACAAAATGGATGCCGCTCCTCCCTGGAATAGCTGTTCGCTGGTCGGAACAGCTCCGCCACCTGACCGAGCTGCGAGCTCTTCACGTGTCCGCCCGCCCGCGATGAGACTTACAATTTCGAGTTGCGGCAAGGGTGGGTCCGAACGCATGTCCAACCGCATCCTTTCCCCGCGACCGCTGATGGAAAGGATTACGCGATAGTCCCTTAGTTCGGACTCTGCCTGAATATCCACGACGGGCTCAATACGAAGAGGATCTACGAAATCAATGTTGCCCCTAGTGACCTCATACCTTGTGCCCTGGAACAGAAGCGTCCCGCCGCTCGCTTCGACGTGTCCGGTCAATGCTGGATCGTCCACCGTGCCTGAAATGTCGAGGTTCAGGCGCGCCTCAACATCGGCCAGTTCATTCCGGATGGAAATATTCTGGCTACCTTCCAAATGCAACGCAAGCCGCACCTTTCCCAGCGGCGTCACGGTTTGATCCAGTGCAACTTCCTGAAACAGCCGGAGAAATTCGTCGAAATCGCTTTGATACGACAGGCTTTGAACCTGCAGGTTACCCTGAACCAACGGCGCATCCGCCGTTCCCTGAAGGACAATCGCCCCGTCAACAACCGTCCGCAGTCCTTCCGGGTACCTGAAGCGTACATCGTCCATGTCGATGCGGACATTCATGGAACTGACTTGCCGCTGATCCAGCACCGCCGCTCCCTGAGCCCGAACCTCGCCGCCTCCGATTCGCCCCGCGATATTGTTTACCGTGACCCTGTTTTGATCGAAAAAAAGCTCGCCCGATAATCCCGACAGGCTGGTAAAAAAACCGCGGCGGCCGAACGCGCCATTCGTGAACCTCGCGACACCGCGCAAGTCCGGATTCTGGGCAGTACCGCTCATGCGGCCCTCTACGTTGACGCTTCCGCTGGAGAACCAGTCCGGATACGCAGCGCCAAAGAGCCCAAGATCCAGCCGGCCGCTCACATCGAGGCCAAGTGACGCGCCAGGAGTGAATCCTATTGTGCCCACCAGGGAGACCTCAGTACCCTCGCCGGTGAATGTCATCCCGGATATCCGGACCATGTCGCGGTCGAAATCGAATTGGAATGGGGCTTTTGTGCGCAGGGCGCGCTGTTCAATGCGGGCTTCAGCGGATTCGATCCGTCCGTCGCCTTTCAGGCTCTTGGGATCGCTCAGGAGCCCCGAGATCGCAGCGCTCCCGGAAACGGTAAGAGTTCCTTCCGCCATGCCGGCGATGTGATCGAGCGAATAGGTAGCGAATGAGGCAGTCGATCTGAAAGGGTAACCGGCAACGCCAGTGTCAATATTGGCCGATAGTCGCAGGTTCCGCGCCGCATCGAACGCAACGTTCAGGGTTGAATCCGTGGACGACAGTACAACGCTCACCTGTGGAAACTCTTCACCGAACACTTCAAGGTTTTCAATCACGGCATCGCCCCGGATATTCGGGCTCTGCCGCGTCCCGTCACCGCGAATCTGGGCCTGGCGAATAACGCCTCGCACGGGCTGCGGTAAGCCAGCATCATTGAGATCGTCAAGATTGACGGACCTGGCATTGACCGCAAGCTTGAATGTTTCAATGGCCTGGTTGTATGTGACGCTGCCATCAATGCTGGCTTCCTTCCTCCTGATGGCGACCTGAGTCAGATCGACGACAGGTTCGAAATATCGAACGTGGGCGCGCGTGTCGCCGATGAATCGTTCGTCGATCAGGAAGCCGTCGACCTGGACGTCACCTTCCACCCGTACCGGATCAAAGGATGTGATACGTACGGCGCCGGTGAATGCGCCTTCCAGCTTTCGATTCGCAAACTGGGAAATATCTCCGCCCAGTGCGCGCGTCGCCTGTACCCGCAGATCGACAGGGGAGCCATCGAGAGCAGCGGTGCCGTTGATAACCACCTGGGACTGGCCCTGGTCCAAACGGGCATTTGTGAGATCAGCAATCTCCGCTGCGGTATCCAGCCGCACATTTCCCCCGGCACGTTGAATTCGCCACTGTCCCTTGAATACATGGTTCTCGAGGGTAAACGCGCCATCCAGGATCGGAGCCTTGATTCGGCCGGTCAATCTCCCATCGAAGGAACCGGCTCCGTTGGCGTCGCCATAAAGAAACGCGATCTCCCTCAGGTTCGAGGATGGCGCGTCCAATCGCAGGTCGGAATTCTCGCCGTGGATCAAGCCATCAGCCATGACCGCGGTGGAGTAAAAACGACCGTTCGCATTGGACACGCGCAACTGCCCGGGCTCTGCTTCAAAATCCGTTGTCCCATCGAGCGGAAATGGCACAAGGCCGCTCGCGTCACCTGCGTATGACCTCAACGCGGCATTGCCCGCAAATTGAAAGCGGGCAAGCTTGCCCTCAAACCAGCCATTAAGAGTGCCCGTCATTCTCGAAAAGATTCGGTAAGCGGGATCCCACGGATAGGCGCGCGACAGGTTTGCGGCATCGATGCCCGAGTAATCGATATCCAAGACAACCCTCGACGGTCCCGGAAGTTCTTCAATAAGGACGTCGCCTTCAACAACGCCATCTAAGATCTGGGCGCGTAGATTGTGGAAAGCCGCCTGCTTTTCCGGATACTGATACGTGTAATCCGCTTTGAAACCCGAGGCATGCCAACCTTCGAAGTCGATAGCGTTCGCATTGGCTGTTCCGCGCGTAAGAAAATGCTCCCGGGAGAATTCAAGGAAACCCGCCGCGTCTGCGGTTCCAGCAAACTGCTCCGTGGCGAAGAAATAATTAAGGAATGGAATGTCGGTTGTCCCGGTGTATTCCAGCCTTCCCGCCGTACTGCCGGACAGCAACTGGTTCACCCGGCCTTGCAGCTTGTACGCCGACTTGCCCGACACTATTTCCATGCGCTGAACCATCAGCGTGTTTCGTGCGTAATCGAGATCGGCGTCAAGTGCGTACGGAATGGACGGCCTGTCGTCTCGATCAAGGTTTCCGGAATACCGAAGGTGAGCGGAAAGGATCTCGGTAGCGCCATTGAAACTAATATCAGACGCCACGTCGACGAGGCCAAGATCTATGTTTACGCGGCGGTCGTTCAAAAACGCGGCGCCGCCTGCAATCCTGAAGTTATCGATCGAGATTCGAAAGTTGAACGGCCTGCGCGCGTCCGCCTGCGGCGGCGAAGGAATGTTCGTTCGGCCATCGGGTCCAACCACGACATGGATCTCAGGTTCGCTGATCAAAAGCTCGAATAAATCAACCCGCCGCTGAAGCAATGTCCGGAGGCTGATCCCGGCTTCGACTCGCGGAAAGCGGGCCAATGGTGGATCGGATGCCGGTTCCAGTCCGCGAAGGGTCAGCCCTTCCAACCAGAAACGCTGGTCCCGGAAAGACCAGTCGAAGTTGTTGAGCAGGACCTCGGCTCCCGTTTGCCTTCCGATCTCCTCAACAACGAACACTCGCGCGATTTCCTTGAAAGCCGGCGAGTTGATGTAAGCAAGGAAAGCCCCGATGGCTGCCACGATAATCACTCCGGTGAGTACCAGAAGCCCCAGTACTCTCCGCTTAGTCAAAAGTCTCAATAGCGCTCCCCTGTCTTACTGACTCGAGCCAGACCTGAACCTCGCGTTCCAGTTTCTCTTCGACGAGATTATTTGTCACAAGACGTGCCACCTCCTGCAAAGGCGGGACCGGATCAAGCCCGCGCCTCCGGGCCTCGGGAACAAACACCTCGGCGTAATAGGTTTGGATTTCCGCTTCGGACGTGCTGATAAACTGGCGGAAGCGCAGATCAAAGTACCTGGAAGTTTCCAACCGCCGCCGGATTCCCTGCCGAAGATCGTCTAAAGCGATTTCCCCCCTGTTTGATACCTT
>CAMAWS010000188.1 GCA_945861845.1 Candidatus Sulfopaludibacter sp. SbA3
CCCCGTGCAAAGTTCGAAGATTCATTTCTGTTTGATCTTTGCACGGGGCTGAAGCCCCGCGCCCACTGAAAGCAATGGCGGACAACTAAGTTATGCCTGTATTAACTGAAGAAAGAAAGAACTCGGGAATTGTACCGCCTCCACCGGCGTTGCCGGGCGGGGATGGCGGCGAAGCGGGAGAGCCTTACTCTTCGTTCCCGCTCTCGAAGGGGCAGATTGCCCTCTGGGTCCTAATGACGGGCATCGTTATGCTGTTTGCCGGGCTCTCAAGCGCATACATCGTGCTTCGAGGCACTCCTGCGTGGCAGAACATCGATATGCCCGGGCTTCTTTGGTTCAATACGATCATCATCGTGATCAGCAGTTTTACTATCGACCTTGCCCGCCGCGCCGTCGGCAGGAACCGCATAACAACGATGAATGGATGGATTGGCGCCAGCGCCGCGCTTGGCAGCGCATTTCTTGTGGGCCAACTCGTCGTGTGGCGGCAGCTTGTAAATGCAGGCGTGTATCTTCCATCGACACTGCACAGTTCATTTTTTTATTTGCTGACTGGAATCCACGGTGTTCACCTTGTGGGAGGAATACTGGCGCTGGGTTACGTGTCCCGTCTGGCGTTTCGCAATCGGCTGACCGTCTTCAATAGCGAACCGCTCAAGCTCTGCGCGACTTACTGGCATTTCATGGGTGGTCTCTGGCTTTATTTATTCATGTTATTGGTCCTGGCTTAGAGGAGAAGTTGGCTTAGTTGGTTTATAAGGAGAAGTTGGATGGATGCGAGCATAGCTGAACAGCAACGGATTCTTGCTTCGGATTGGGGCGGAGGCAAATCGCCTTTCGGCACCAGCTGGAGCAAGTTCATGATGTGGATTTTCATCATCTCCGACGCACTGACGTTCGCCGGTTTCCTCATCGCGTACGGCTTCATGCGGTCAATCAGCCCGAGTTGGCCCGACCAGACCCAGGTGTTCGACATGAGGCTCATTACGTTCATGACCTTCGCGCTGATTTCCAGCAGCGCCGTCATGGCCTGCGCCGTGGGAGCCGCCAGGGCTGGCGATGCGAAGGCCGCATTCCGATTCCTGATGCTCACTATCGTCGGCGGAGTCATTTTCCTTGGCTGCCAGGTTTATGAGTGGTCGCATTTCATCGGGGAGGGCGCGACGCTGACTTCCAATCCCTGGGGTGTTGCCCAGTTTGCCGCCAGCTTTTTCCTGATTACAGGATTCCATGGGTTCCACGTCTTGAGTGGAGTTGTCATTCTCGCCGTTGTCGCCATACGGGCGGCGATGGGCAAGTATTCGGCCGACAGTGTCGAGAACGCCGGCCTTTACTGGCACTTCATTGACGTGGTCTGGGTTTTCGTGTTCGCTTTCTTTTATTTAATGTGAGGGACTAATGTCTGAACATGCTCATCCGGTCGGCTACAAATCGTATTTCAAGACGTGGTTCTGGTTACTCGTACTGACGCTGCTGGCGCTGGGACTCGGATATGCGCCTCTGGGTGCGGGTTTCAAGGCGTTCCTGCTTGTGACGGTCACGCTGGCGAAAATAGTGCTGATCGCCACGATATTCATGCATCTCCAGTATGAGAAACTCAATCTCGTGATGCTGACTTTCGCGCCGTTGATCCTGGCGATCATCCTTTTTGCATTCACTTTCCCGGAGACGCAGGGTTCTGCAACCCACGTCCTCATGGTGCGCTGATGAAGAAAAGCCTGATTGCGGTGTTGTTTCTGGCGGCAGTATTTCTGTTGCTTGAGACATCCTCATGGGCGCAATGCGCCATGTGCAGGACGGCGCTGGAATCTTCCGTCGAGGGGCGGGCTCTCGCTGGAGGATTCCGTAAAGGAATTGTTCTGCTGCTGGCTGCGCCCTATGCGATCTTCGGCACGATCTCCTACCTGGTCTTTCGTGCTTATAGGAAAAAAACGCAGGCGTAGACGCGCTCAATGAGCACAGAATGAGCACAGCACGATGAACCCGCGGTTATAGACGCTAACGGCGCTCCGTTGCCTGTAATTCGCTATAATCTGGCGATGGGCGATCTCATCCAGCTCGGCTCGTTCGATTCGCAACCAACTCCTCCGCCAGTCTTCGAGACGGATCCGGTCTGTCACATGAAAGTCATGCCGGAGACAGCGGCTGCCAGCCACGACTACAACGGCAAAACATATTACTTCTGCGGTGCCCGCTGCCACGATCGTTTCAGGGCCGATCCCGCACCATTTCTGGGTTCTGCAAAATCAGAAGTTCGGAAACCGCAATCCGAAACGCCCCCCGAAACGTCCACTGATGCCGTTTATACCTGCCCGATGCACCCCGAGGTTCGTCAGCATGGTCCCGGCACATGTCCAAAGTGCGGAATGGCGCTGGAGCCCGACGTTGTAACCGCTGATGAAGAGGCAAATCCCGAACTAGCAGGCATGACCAGGCGTTTCTGGATCGCCGCTGTGCTGAGTGCTCCAGTGCTGGTTCTCGGCATGGCGGAGAATATGAGCCAGCCGGTGGTCCAATTCATACTCGCAACACCGGTTGTGGTCTGGGCGGGATGGCCCCTGTTCGAAAGGGGCTGGGCCTCGATCGTGAATCGCAGCCTGAACATGTTTACGCTGATCGGAGTCGGAACAGGCACGGCATACGTCTACAGCACAGTCGCAACATTCTTCCCGTCGATTTTTCCCGGGAGTTTTCGACTCGACAACGGACTGCCCGCGGTCTATTTCGAGGCTGCAGCCGTAATCACGGCTCTCGTGCTGCTTGGGCAGGTGCTTGAGCTGCGGGCCCGAAGCCGCACGGGAAGCGCGATCAAGGCTCTTCTCGGCCTCGCTCCCAGGACCGCAAGGAGAGTATCTGAGGGTGGCGCTGAAGACGACATTCCACTCGAACAGGTTCGGGCAGGCGACAAACTCCGAGTCCGGCCGGGCGAAAAAGTTCCGGTAGATGGCGTGGTAATAGAGGGCCGAAGTTCGGTTGACGAATCGATGATCACGGGTGAGGCCATCCCGGTCGAAAAGGAGCCGCGCGGCCGCGTCATTGGCGGAACGATCAATGGCCAAGGCACCTTCGTCATGATCGCCGAACGCGTTGGCCGCGACACGCTGCTTGCCCAGATCGTCCAGATGGTAAGCCAGGCGCAGCGGAGCCGCGCTCCCATCCAACGACTGGCCGACTCCGTGTCCGGATACTTTGTTCCAGCCGTAATACTGTGTGCCGTCATTACGTTTGCGGCATGGGCAATCGCCGGTCCTGAACCCCGGTTCGCGTATGGCCTGCTCAATGCGGTGGCGGTGCTGATCATCGCGTGCCCATGCGCCCTTGGACTTGCGACGCCGATGTCGATCATGGTCGGCGTCGGCCGAGGAGCTACGGCCGGCATCCTCATCAGGAATGCGGAAGTGCTCGAGGTTATGGAGAAGGTGAACACACTTGTCCTGGATAAGACCGGAACGCTCACTGAGGGAAGACCGCGAGTTGTAACCATTGTTCCCGCGCCCGGCCAGTCAGGCGCGTCCGTCCTGGACGATCTGGCAGTGTTGCGCTATGCCGCAAGTTTGGAGAAGGGCAGTGAGCATCCTCTGGCTGGAGCAATTGTGCAGGCGGCCGAGGAAAGGAATTTGCATCTGTCGACGCCTGTGGGTTTTCTCTCTTTGACAGGGCGCGGAGTAACAGGCTCTGTGGAAGGCCGCGAGGTCGTACTCGGAAACAGGGCTCTGCTCTTCGACCGCAACATCGATCCGGGGGATCTGGCGAAGAATGCCGAGTTGCTCAGGTCCGACGGCCAGACAGTCGTTTTCTTGGCGGTGGATGGGAGGATCTCCGGTTTGATCGGCGTGGCGGACCCCATAAAAGAATCCACGCCGGGAACAATAGCCAGGCTTCGCCGGGCAGGAATCCGAATCGTGATGCTGACCGGCGATAGCGAAACTACGGCAAATGCCGTTGCTCGAAAACTTGGCATTGATGAGGTTCGCGCGGAAGTGCTGCCTGGCCAGAAGCGAGAAGTCGTCATGCAGCTTCAAGCAGAAGGCCGAATTGTCGCAATGGCAGGAGACGGGATCAATGATGCGCCCGCGCTCGCACAGGCTCACGTCGGAATTGCGATGGGGACCGGGACGGACGTTGCAATAGAGAGCGCGGGCATTACCCTGCTCCGCGGCGATTTGCGGGGGATCGAGCGGGCCAGAAGTCTGAGTCATGCGACGATGAAGAACATCCGCCAGAACTTGTTTCTCGCTTTCGTCTACAACGCCGTTGGAATCCCAATTGCGGCCGGCGTTCTGTATCCCTTGACCGGCTTGCTTCTTAGCCCTATGCTCGCGAGCGGCGCGATGACATTCAGCTCGGTTTCGGTGATAGCCAATGCCCTCAGGTTGCGTAGGGCCGGCTTGTAGATTCCGAAATTTATAACATTTTTGTATCTTTCACCTTGACAGGTGATCCGTTCGTATCTTAAAAGAATGGCACAGCACAGCGTTGTGCGCCTGACTATGAAGTCTTCGTTTCCGTTCCGGGGCGAAGGCTTTTTTTGTTTCTGACATTGCAGTCCTTTTGACGATGACGTCCACGAGGCCGCGTATTTCCTTCGCAGCTTCTGGGCGTTTTTGTTTTTGGGACGATTTCAAAGGAATTGGAAGAATACGAACGGGAGACGGCAATGAAAAGACTATTAATACTCTTTGTAATTCTCACTATGGGATGCTGTGCGGCATTTGCGCAAGAGCGAGGACCCGATCCGAGCGGCGCTAACACGGGGGGAGCTGCCGATATCGCGGTCGCTAATGCTGGTCAGCCGACTCCGGCGGAATTGCTTGCGGCCATCGGTCATAACAAAGTCGCCATCAATTTGATGTGGACGCTGATTTGCGGCTTTCTGGTTATGTTCATGCAGGCCGGCTTCGCGATGGTCGAGACGGGATTGACGCAGGCCAAGAATGCGGCTCACACGGTCGCGATGAACCTGATGGTTTACCCTCTGGGGATGCTTGGCTTCTACATGGTCGGCTTTGGTCTTATGTTTGGAGGGATCGGACCGCTACTGACACTGGGAGGCTACGCCGGGCTAAATCATGAAGTGAGCATCACTTTATTTGGCAAAAGCTTCGGACTTTTCGGCGGCACCGGATTCTTCCTGACGGGTAGCGCATACGACGCATCCGTTTTCGGGCTCTTCCTGTTCCAGATGGTTTTCATGGACACGACAGCGACGATTCCGACCGGTTCGATGGCGGAACGGTGGAAGTTCTCCGCGTTCATGGTCTATGGCCTGCTGGTTGGAGCCATCATTTATCCCATCTACGGAAACTGGGTTTGGGGCGGCGGCTGGTTGGCCACACTGGGCTCCAATTTTGGCCTGGGACACGGGCATGTGGACTTTGCCGGATCGTCCGTCGTTCACCTTACGGGTGGCGTCCTTGCGCTGATCGGGGCCATCATGATCGGTCCCAGACTCGGAAAGTTCAAGAAAGACGGATCGGCCAATCCGATCGCCGCTCACAGCATTCCGATGGCGATGATTGGCACGTTCATTCTTGCCTTCGGTTGGTTTGGATTCAATGCGGGCTCCACGCTGGCTGGCGGCGACTTGCGGATTGCAGTAGTCGCGGTCAACACGATGCTCGCCTCCGCGACTGGCGCTGTCGCAGCCGCGCTCTGGATGTGGCGCGTTCGCAGTAACAAACCAGATCCCAGCATGATGTGTAATGGAATGCTTGCCGGACTTGTGGCTATCACCGCGCCATGCGCGTTTGTCAGTGCACCCGTGGCCTGCCTTATCGGTCTCATAGCAGGCGTCCTGGTTATCGAAGCGGCGTTTTTTGTAGAACGAGTGCTCAAGGTCGACGATCCGGTTGGCGCCATCGCCGTGCATGGAGTCAACGGAGCCTGGGGATGCCTGGCCCTGGGCTTGTTTGCCGACGGAACATATGGTGACGGCTGGAACGGCGTTCCAGGTCCAGTCGCCGGCCTATTCTATGGAAACTCTTCGCAGTTCATCGCGCAATGCATCGGCATTGGCGCGAACATCGTTTTCATAGGAATACTCGGCTTTATCGTGTTCAAACTGATCGATGTGGTGATCGGACTTCGCGTTGACACGGAGACGGAATCGTCGGGACTCGACATTCCCGAGATGGGCGTTCCGGGCTATGTTGGCGTGACTGACAGCCTGGCGAGTCCGGAACTGACCGCAACGCATTCGACGGCGCGAAGGACCTAACTTGCAGGCGATGGGACATGCTGTTCCATCCATGGCCAGTCAGCGCGAATCTGACTGACGGGCTGACTGGCCATGAAGAAGTTGACGCCATTTTGAAACTGGTGATCGTAACCGCCAGAACGGGACAGGTCGGCGATGGCAGGATATTCGTCGTTCCCGTCGCCGAGAATTATCACGTGCGCACGGGCTTCATGGATCTGGAGTAGCTCAGCCGCATTTATACAGGCTCGAAAATCTCTGCATCGAACTCCCGGAAAAAGTCCGCGTGCAGCTTTTCTATGGCCGAGTTGGCATCCTTGTCTTCGACGGTGAAGCTGAAATTGATGTTTGAGGCGCCGTGCGAAATCATCAGGATGTTGATGTCGCGCAGGCTGCCGAAGGCCCGGTAGGCAATTCCCGGCGTATATTTCAGGTTGTTGCCGACCAGGCAGATCAGCGACATATTCCGATCGACCTTTACTTCGCCAAGCGCCCCCAGGTCTTCCACGATCTCCG
>CAMAWS010000189.1 GCA_945861845.1 Candidatus Sulfopaludibacter sp. SbA3
CTGTTCACCTATACATGGAATGGGGCGGCAGCCGGAGAGCACACTCTCGTATCGCGCGTGACCGACGCCAACGGAAAGGTGCAACCGACCACGGAAGACCTGGAAAGCAAGAAATCGTTCCTCGAAGATAACTCCCAGCATCCGCGGAAGGTTAAGATCTCATAACGCACTGTGACTGACCTACGCGACATGCAACTAGCGGAAGATCCCAACATCGATTGGACCGGGGTTCAGCCCGACCGATCCCGGATTGCACCGCTGGACAGCAATTCCTTTATCGCTCGGTTGAGGTTGCTAAGCGAACGCGCCAACAGCCTGACGATCCTGCGTAACGCACTCAATCAGGAACAATCCGGTGGCGAGCAACAATGCCGCGCATCGCGCAGCCGCGTCAGCCGCCGTCCTTCTGAACCAGGCTGCTGAGCGCAAAAAGCGTGAACAGCGTCGCGTTGTACGCTGTGTGCATGATGAAAGACGGGATGAGCGAGTTCGATCGGTCCCGGGCCTGCGACAGAACGTATCCAACGCCGAAAATCAGCGCGATTCCGGCCCAGCTTCCCCATAACTGCGGAATGTGAAGCAGCGCGAACAGTACGGCGGTTCCTTTCACTGCCACGCGGGGCCCTCCCAGGCCGGCGAGCACTTTAAAAAGGAACCCGCGAAAGATTATTTCTTCAAATAGCGGCGCGACTCCGACTCCGAATAGCGCAAAAACCCACAGGGCCGTCATATTACTGAGAAGTTTTTCGATTGGCGGTGGCTCTGCCGGCGGAAAGAACGAAGAAACCACCAACACCGAGAGGGCCATGGATGCCCCGAACATGACCAGGTGGCCGACACTGAGAGTTTCGTTGCGGAACCAGTGGATGAACTGCAGGAAGGGCTCCCGGTAGACCACCCTGACCAAAATATAAATGAAGCCTACCAGCGCCACGTTCAGGATCGCCTGAATCAGCACCTGCTCCACTGCACTCAAGTCCGTGAACCGCAATTGCGGATTGAAGACCTGCATGAATCGGAAAATGCCGGCCGGGATCAGAAGCACGGAGCCGATGAAGAAAATTCCGAATCCCACAAGACCGAGAACCATGCCGGGCCGGGGAAGCTTTTCTGCATGCGCGCCTGGTTGGCACAACTGCTCTTCGGGCTGCTCTCCGGGCTTCGAAACTGGCTGAATTGTCATTTTCTCTGTAGCGAACCTTTCAGCGCAGCTGCAATAAGCGGAATCATGATTTCGTGATGTCCCGTCAGCGCCACAGCCTGACCGGAGTTCAGTGTCGGCCGTTTGAGGACGTTCTGGGTTGGGCGGTAGTGCTGTATGAAATCCAGATTCACCGTCGTGAATTCTTCCAGCCGGTTCCCCAGGTTGCGTACAACCGAGACGGCCTTTAAGAAAACCTCGGGTAAAACGACAGCCGACCCGACATTGAGATAAACACCACCACCATCGAGATTCCTCGCCATGGCGCAGAAGAGGCGGAAATCCCGATGCGTGGCTTCTCCGAGCGCTTTACCCGACGTTGTTGGATGTGCGTGAATAATATCGGTGCCGATAGCGACATGGACTGTTACCGGAATCCGGCGGCTGTAGGCTTCCGCTAGAATACTCGCGTCGCGATGAGCGAATGAGAGCCCCCTGGACTCGCTGTTGACGATGAAATTGCCCAGACCCTCTCCCATGCCAATCGAGTTCGCGACGGCCAGCTCCACTGCGGCGTTGATATGCTCGCTGGTTTCGCGAGCCATGCCGAACCGGCCGTCACCGATTTGATCATCGACTTCTTCCGACGTTGCTCCGCGGTACGACACTTCGAAATCGTGAATGGCGGCCGAGCCGTTCATGGCAATGCCGGTAACGAAGCCATCCTTGATCAGGTCGTTGAGAACCGGACCGAGCCCGACCTTGATCACGTGGCCGCCAAGGCCCCAGATGATGGGTTTCCCGGTCTCGCGTGCGTAAAGGACTGCGCGGATCAACGTCCGGAGGCTTTCGGCCGCGAGAATTCGCGGAAGCTTGGCGATCAGGCCGGGAACGTTTTCGGAACCATCGAGTGGTTTGCCGAACATTCCCACATGAACCTTGCTCTTTCGTTCCTCGACCGAATAGGTGGAAACAGCGTCGAAGTCGAGCGGCTTGATCGGGTATTGCGAGTCCACTCAGCTTTTACCGTAGATTTCCGGGAAGAGCTGCCGGTCCACAAGCTCACACAAAATATGTCCCAGTAGAAGGTGTGTTTCCTGGATGCGCGGGGTGTTGCGGCTCGGAACACGGAAGAGAACGTCAACACGATCGTTCATCTTTCCGCCGGTTTCGCCGGTAAATCCGACGGTGTAGAGGCCCTTCGATCGCGCCATGTCAATGGCTTCGAGCACACTGGGGGAATTCCCGCTCGTTGAAATTGCGACAGCGGTATCACCTTCATTGCCGAGCGCCTGAACCTGGCGGGAAAACACTTTCTCATAGCCGTAGTCATTTCCAAGGGCCGTCAGCACCGATGTATCCGTTGTCAGCGCCAGGCCCGGCAGGGGCGCACGGTCTCCGGCAAACCGGCCAACCAGTTCCGCAGCCAGGTGTTGTGCGTCTGCCGCACTGCCGCCATTTCCGAAAAACAGAACCTTGTGTCCTGTCCGCAGCCCGCGGGTCATTGCTTCCGCCACACGGACGACCTGTTCCTTGTTATCTGCGAAAAAACGCGACTTCACGCTCAGGCTTTCCGCTACAAACTGGTCGATCAGTTGCGAGACATCTTGCATTAGTTTTGCTCGATGGTGAGTGCTGCCACCCGCGGCTTTGAGAGAATCTGTGCCAATGCCTGGCCCGTGTATGATTTTTTGGAACGCGCGACCTGCTCGGGAGTTCCTGTTGCCAGCACGCGTCCGCCGTGAATTCCGCCATCCGGTCCAAGATCGATAACCCAGTCGGCAGTTTTAATGACGTCCAGATGGTGTTCGATAATAATCACCGTGTTGCCAAGATCGGTCAATCGGCTCAGTACGTCGAGCAGCTTTTTCACGTCCTCGAAATGCAAGCCGGTGGTGGGTTCATCGAGGATGTAGAGGGTCTTCCCCGTGGCGCGCTTGCTCAGTTCCTTCGCGAGCTTGATTCGTTGCGCCTCGCCGCCAGACAGTGTTGTCGCGGCCTGGCCAAGCCCGATGTATCCCAGGCCGACATCCACAAGCGTCTGGAGCCTCATCTGGACTTGAGGAATGCTTCCAAGCACGCCGAGCGCGTCAGCGACGGTCGCGTTCAAGAGATCTGCGACCGACATGCCTTTGTATTGAATCGCCAGCGTCTCGCTGTTGTATCGCTTGCCCCGGCAACCGTCGCACGAGACGTAAACGTTGGGCAGGAAACTCATCTCGATCTTGCGCATCCCGTCGCCCTGGCAGGCTTCACACCGGCCCCCCTTGACGTTGAAGCTGAATCGGCCGGCTTTGTAGCCGCGCGCGCGGGACTCGGGCAGCATTGCATAGAGTTCGCGAATCGGTGTGAAGACGCCGGTGTAGGTAGCGGGGTTTGAGCGTGGCGTGCGTCCAATCGCCGACTGGTCAATCTCGATCACCTTGTCGATGTATTCCAGGCCGTCGATCGCCCTGTGAGCGCCCGGCTCATCGAGCGCGCGATAGATGTTTCTTGCAAGCGTCCTGTAGAGGATCTCGTTGACGAGAGTGGATTTTCCCGACCCCGACACTCCCGTGACTACGGTCATCAAGCCGACGGGAAACGACACGTCGATGTTCTGCAGGTTGTGCTCGGTCGCGCCGCGAACCACGACCGCCTTGTCCGTTGCGGGCCGGCGCTTCTGGGGAACTGGAATTTCCGACCGGCCTGACAGGTAATGTCCCGTCAAGCTGGCCTCGTTGGCCGCAACCATTTCAGGAGTGCCGCTGGCGACGAGATATCCGCCTTCGGTGCCGGCGCCCGGTCCAAGGTCGATCACATAGTCGGCCCGCCGGATCGTTTCCTCATCGTGCTCTACCACGACAACCGTGTTGCCGAGATTCCGCAATTCTTCAAGCGTGGCGAGAAGGCGCCCGTTGTCCTTGTGATGCAGCCCTATCGAAGGCTCGTCAAGAACGTAGAGAACTCCCCGGAGCTTCGATCCAATCTGCGTCGCCAGGCGTATCCTCTGGCTTTCGCCGCCCGAAAGCGTGTTCGCCGCCCGGTCGAGACTCAGGTAATTGAGTCCAACGGCGTCCAGAAACTGCAGCCGGTCGCGTATCTCATGAATGATGCGGCCGGCGACAAGCTCCTCGCGTGGGCTGAGATTGAGTTCGGCAAAGAACTTCAGCGCATTCGTGATGGCCCAGGAAACAATTTCGGCGATGGAGCGATCGGCCACTTTCACGGCCAGGCTTTGAGGCTGCAGGCGGGCGCCCTTGCAGGCCGCACATGGTTTGGTGACCATGTATTCAGTCAGCTCGTCGGCGGCTTGAAGGTCTCCATCATAGTGGGCGGTCAAAGCCGCTATGATGCCGCCAATCTTTTTGCCGCGTTCCTTATAGCCGTGAAAAATCGCATTCTGCGCTTTGGGCGGGAGCTGCTCGTAGGGCACAGACAGATCCACTCCAAGGAGCTGTCCGATCTGCAGGATGTTGTCCTGGAGGTCTTCGTCGAACCAATCGTTCGTCAACGCCAGGCCGCCGGCAAGCAGGGGCCGCGAAGGATCCGCGATGATGCGAGCCGGATCGAAGTCAAACTTCATTCCAAGGCCGTTGCAAGCCTCGCACGCGCCATAGATGCTGTTGAAAGAGAACGTTCGGGGCTCGATCGCCTGAATGCTGATCCCGCAGTCCACACAGGCCATTTTCTCGGAATAAAGGTGTTCTTCACCATCAACCACGGCGACCAGGACGATGCCCTTGGTCAGCTTCATCGCCTGCTCGATCGAAGCTTCCAGGCGTTTCTCGATGTCTTTCTTGATCAACAGCCGATCAACGACAATCTCGATGGAATGGTTCTTCTTCTTGTCGAGATCGAGGGTCTCATCGAGATTGTGAAGCACGCCATCGATCCGCCCGCGCACATAACCGGTTTTTGCCAGCGCCGCCAGTTGCTTTTTGAACTCGCCCTTTCGCCCACGCACGATCGGCGCAAGGATCATCACCCGCTCGCCTTCGGGCAGGGCCTTCAGGTGGCGCATGATTTGGTCGGGCGTCTGTTTTGAGATCGGCTTGTCACACTGGTAACAGTGCGGGATCCCGATCGACGAAAAGAGAAGCCTCAGGTAATCGTATATTTCCGTGACGGTGCCCACAGTTGACCGAGGGCTTCGCGTGGCCGTCTTCTGTTCTATGGAGATTGCGGGCGAGAGACCTTCAATGGAGTCGACATCGGGCGGTTCCAGGCGGTCGAGGAACTGCCGAGCGTAGGCCGAGAGAGATTCCACGTACCGGCGCTGGCCCTCGGCATAGATGGTGTCAAACGCCAGGCTCGACTTGCCCGAGCCACTTAAACCAGTGATTACAGTGAGTTTATTGCGAGGTATTTCGACATTAATACTCTTCAGGTTGTGCTGTCGAGCGCCGCGAACGGTGATATTTACGATGGGCCGCTGCATAATGTCGAATCCAGAGAAAACAGGAACCTGACATTGTAGCGTAGCGCCCAAAAATTAACTGGACGAAAACACTCCTCCAGCCTACCTGTGGGCGCGGGGCTTCAGCCCCGTGCCCACAGCGTACTTCCAAAATCCAGCACTCCGGTCGAGGCAGCGAATCGCTACTCAGGGTGCGCCTTCCGGAATTCGCGCAGTTCGCGGCGGTTCAGTTGCTTATTTCGGACTAATTCCAGGACTGACGGCCCTGAAACATCGAGGCGGACGAACTTCTGGTAATACCAGATGCCATTGATTTGTCGATACTCCTTAGTTTTCGGCGATCTCGATCTGGTCCCCTGGTGCGGTTGGCTTCAGGCTTGGTCTTGAACGTCGCAGCCTGTAACACAGAAGCCCTGTGCGCGGATGGACTGGGGCCCATGCATCGGAGCAGTTTTGATTGACCTCATGGTCGGCTGGACCCTTCCACAACCCGCTTCCAGCGAATTGGGTCGGAATGAAGGGACTGTAAAATGGGACCTAATCTGCATCTGTTTCGGACATATACTCCCGCAGCCCTTTTGGAGGCGCATCAATTTCATCATGTCCTTTGAGTCAGGCTGCTAACATGGACCCGAACACCTCTTTGCGAATATCGGCAATGAAAGACAAGACTTCTTCAGAAGACCAGGTCATACGCGATCCAATCGAATCGTATTCCGACGTGTATTTCTCAGCCGACGTTGAAACCGATGGCCCCATTCCCGGTCCATTTTCGATGCTTTCTTTTGGTCTCGTGTACGCCGGCCGCTTTGATGGGGCGAGGTTCGAACGACCTAATCATTTTGAAAAGTGTTTTTATATCGAACTTAAACCAATTTCGAATGAGTACCAGCCCGAAGCTTTACAGGTGAATAGGCTCAATCGTGAACGGCTGTGTCGTGAAGGCGAGTCCCCAGAAACCGCTATGACACAAGCTTGCGAATGGGTCAACGGAATAGCAGGAGTAGGGCAGCCTGTATTGGTGGCATATCCACTTAGCTTCGATTGGACTTGGCTTTATTGGTACTTTGTCCGCTTCAGTGCGAAGGGATCTCCTTTTTCATACTCCAGGTGTTTTGATTTAAAGACCGCGTTCGCGGTCAAAGCGGAGA
>CAMAWS010000190.1 GCA_945861845.1 Candidatus Sulfopaludibacter sp. SbA3
TATTTGCGCTCGCAATTGGGCCAGCCGTGCAGACTGCCTTTCGCATCTTTAAAGGCTCCAGTTCAGCCAGTTCTGCATCAGCATTATTGGCAATGCCCAGCTTGTCTTGAATGGCATCAAGCATGCGCAGGCTGCGCGTGAGCTCATGCCCCCGCGCCCACAGCGTACCTCCGAATTCCAACACTACGGTTGCACTTCATATGGACTTATACGACTCAGCGCACCGCGGGTTTCGTGTCATTAACATCTTTTAACAGTCCTAGTCCGCATTCATCGGTTCGACAGCATCGCCATAGCGCGGAGCGGTCTTTTGCAGACGGACCTTGAGGTCATCAAACAGCGAGTACGCCACCGGGGTAAACAGCAACGTCAACATCAGGCAGAGTAATTGCCCGCCGACAACGACAACTCCAATCGGTGCGCGGGAGCCGGCGCCGGGCCCCGTACTCAGGACAATCGGTATCATGCCGGCCACAATCGACAAGGTGGTCATCAGAATCGGCCTCAAGCGCGCATGATTCGCCTTGATGATCGCTTCATGCCGCTCCATGCCTCGCGCGCGAAGCGTGTTTGTGTAGTCGATCTGGAGGATCGAGTTTTTCTTCACAATGCCGAACAACAACAGAATGCCAAGCCCGCTGAACAGGTCGAGCCGCGAGCCCATGATCCACAATGAGAACAGAGCGAACGGAATGCTCAGCGGCAATGAAAGCATGATCGTAATCGGATGCAGGTAGCTTTCGAACTGCGCGGCGAGAACCATGTACATGAAAATGCCGGAAAACAGGAACGCCAGTACGAAGCTCCGCTGGAGCTCTTCCAGTGTTCGCGCCCGTCCGGTCCAGGCGGCCACGTAGCCGGGCTTCAGTTCCAGGGCCTCAAGCTTCTGGTCCATGGCAGCCACCGCGTCGCCAACACCGACGTTGCTTTCCAGATTGGCAAAAAGCGTGACCTGGCGCTGGCGCCCGGCACGTTCGATTGTCGACGGTCCAAGGTCCTTCGAGAGCGTGGCAAAGTTCGCCAGTTGTACCTGGCCCAGCCGGCTCGAGGGTATCCACAGGTTCCGGATTTTTTCCGGCCGATCGCGGTCTTCCGGGGCGAGGCGCAGCCGCACGGAGTACTGATCATCGCCTTCCTTGAACTTCGAAACCTCTTCACCCGCCACCATGGTTCGAAGAGCTGTGGCGACGTCGGTCGCGCGGACGCCAAGATCGGCGGCCTTTGCGCGGTCCATGTGCACCTGGACTTCGGGATTGCCGATATTCAAGGTGGTGTCGGCATCAACAATGCCAGGAACGGACTTCATCATCTGCAAGACCTGGCCGGATAGCCTGGAAAGTTCATCAAGATCCGGGCCGCGAAGGTTGAGCACGAGCGCCTGCGCCCGGAAACCGCCGCCGCCAACGCCGTTTACCGGCTGAACGGCGGCGCGCAGGCGCGGAAACTTCTCCTGCATCATCAGGCGCGCTTCGTCCATCACATCGAACTGTGAAAATTCGCGCTCTTCAAGATCCGCAAGACCGACGTAGACTGAGCCATCGGTTACGCCTGAGGTCCCGCCGCCATTGATCGTAGAGAGTACGTGCTTGACTCCTCGAAGCTTCCACGCCTCCTTCTCAATGTTCTCGATGACCGCCTGCGTGCCTGCGAGCGACGTTCCGTCAGCGGCTCGAATCACAATTTCGAATTCGCTCTGATCGTCCGCGGCAAAAAAATCCGTTCCCACCAGCATCGACATGGGAATCGTCATCAGCACCGTTACAGTGAAAACGCCGACCATGACCACCCGGTGATTCAATGCCCAGTGCAACATGCGGCCGTAAGTGCGATCGATCACCCTATAGAAGCCCGACTCCTTCGATTTGTTCCGGCCTGAGGAGCTCTTCAGCCAGCGCGAGCTGAGCATCGGAGTGAGTGTAAAGCTCACGAGCATGGAAACCATGATCGACACGGCCATGGTCAGGCCAAAACTCCCGAGAAAGCGGCCGGGAATCCCGCTCAGGAACGCTACCGGAAGGAAAATCACGACGAGGGAGAGTGTGGTCGCCATTACCGCCAGCCCGATCTCCTCGGTGGCAGCGATAGCGGCCTGGATTGGCGGATAGCCTTCCTCCTCGATAAAGCGGTAGATGTTCTCCAGCACGACAATCGCATCGTCAATGACGATACCGACGGCCAGAGTAAGACCCAGCATCGTCAGGTTGTTCAGGGTCATGTCGAGTCCGCGCATGGCCGTAAAGGTGGCGATGATCGAGATGGGCACGGCCAGGGCCGCGATGATCGTGCTTTTCAGGCTGCGCATGAAAAGCAGCACAACAATGCTGGCGAGCAAGCTGCCGAGGATGAGGTGCTCGTTGATCGCGTCAACGGACGCCTTGATGAATCGGGATTGGTCGCGAATGACATCCGCGTGAATGTCGGATGGAAGGCCTGGCCGCAGCAGATCGAGTTCTTCCCTGATCGTATCCGCCACCTGGACCGTGTTCGTGCCGGATTGTTTGCGAACGAGCAGCGATACAGCCGGAGTTCCGTCCTGGCGGGCCATGCTGCGCGGTTCCTCGATGCCGTTTTCGACGGTTGCGATGTCACGCAGGTAGATTGGCGCTGAGCCGGCGGCGCCCACCACCATTGTCTCGAAGTCGCGAACCTGTTCGATCCGTCCCAGCGTTCGAAGAATCAGTTCGTTCGGCCCCTGGTTGATCCGGCCTCCCGGCACTTCGACATTCTGCGACCGGACAGCATTACGAACCTGGTCGATTGTCAGGCGATAGGCCTGCAGCTTCTCCGCATCGAGCCAGATCTGGATCTCGCGCGTGCGGCCTCCGACAATCTGGATCGAACCAATGCCGCGCACCGATTCCAGCCGCTGCTTGATTTGTTTCTCGGCAATCTCGGTGATCTCGCGCAGCGGCCGGTTGCCATAGACAGAAATTGAGAGGACCGGCGCAGCGTCGAAGTCCAGGCGTTCTATGATTGGTGTCTCGGCGTCCCGCGGAAGCTGTCCGACGATGGTGGCAACCTTGTCGCGTACCTCCTGCGCCGCCACGTCTCCGCTTTTGTCGAGGACGAATTGGACGACGACGCTCGACACGCCTTCGAGCGTGGTCGAGCGGAGCTCATCAATGCCGCTGATCGTGTTGATCACTTCCTCGATCGGCTTTGTGATCTGCGATTCAACTTCCTCGGGACTCGCGCCCGGCAAGATCGTTCGAACCGTGACCGTCGGCAGGTCGATTTTCGGAAAAAGATCGATGCCCAGTTGGGTATACGAGAAAAGGCCCAGGACGACAAACGTCATCACGAGCATCGTCGCGAAAACCGGCCGCTTGACGCAGACTTCAGCTAGCTTCATCGGACAGAGACCTCCCGGCCCTGCTGCAGATTGCCGAGATTGGAAGTTGCAACCACCTCGCCCTCCTTCACTCCCTCAACGATCTCAACGTCATTCTCAAGCCTGACACCCGAACGAACGATGCGCTCGGCTACCTTGCCGTTTTCGACTACGAAAATCTTTTCAAGGCCCGCAAAACTGAACACGGCATCCGCGGGGACCACCAGTGCCTTGTCGGTCCTGTCCGTTCGGATTGTGACGCGCGCGAAGAGCCCGGGCTTCAGGATGGCGGCCGGATTAACGACCAGGACCTCAAGTTTCAGCGTGCGCGATTGCTGGTTCACCGCGGGCGACAGCCGCGAGATCTTTCCCTCGAACGTGCGATCCGGAAATGCATCCACCTGAAACTGAACCGGGCGCCCAGCCCGCACGGAGCCAATAGCGCTTTCGGGCACTTCGACGCGCAGCTTCAGCGGGCTGCTCTGGACGATTGTGACCACCGGCGTATTTGCCCTCAAATACTGCCCCTCGGTTACGAGCCGATCCTTGACGTAACCTGCAATGGGAGTGGTGATCCTGGCGTCTGCCAGTTTCTTTTCGGACAAGGCGAGGGCGGCTTTACGCGCCGCAATCGTGGCGCGGATGTTGCGGACGGTCTCGC
Source organism: Candidatus Sulfopaludibacter sp. SbA3 (assembly GCA_945861845.1). Taxonomy (GTDB): domain Bacteria; phylum Acidobacteriota; class Terriglobia; order 20CM-2-55-15; family 20CM-2-55-15; genus CAMBFR01. Next base: position 3,993 of record CAMAWS010000190.1, read on the forward strand.
CGGCCGAACGCAGGGCCGCGCCGGCTATGTCGAACCTGGCCTGCTGTTCGTCCAGCTGCTGTTTTGAAACGACGCCCTCAGTGGTCAGTTGTTTAACGCGGTCGAGACGAATCCTCGCCTCCTCGAAGGCTGCTTCCGCCTGCCGCACCTGGCTGGTCGTCGACTCGTCAACAACGGCATTCATGTCGGCCAGGCCAAGGCGCGCAAGTTCCTGCTGCAGGGCCGCCGCCTGCTGGTTGACCGCCAGCTCCAATTCGCGCGTGTCGAGTTGGGCGATCACCTGGCCTTGCCGAACCGCATCACCGAGGTCGACAAAGATCTTATCTACCGTGCTGTCCACCTGGTTGGTGATGGTCACTTCTTCGTTCGGATCGAGCGTGCCCACCGCTTCGACCATGCGGTCCAGTTCGCGAACTTCCACCTTCGCAGTTTCGACCGCCACGGCAGCCGCTACCGCCGCCGCCTCCGCTTGAGGAACCTGGTCCGGGCTCGCACTCGAGCATCCGGACGCTAATAGGACGATAAGTAAGAGAAGAATCTTCATTGTTCCGTTCCTGGTGTAGATCGCTGCGCCCTGTCGGGCTTGCATTCGCAGCCGCTCATCAAACCTGCTTGCTGATGCCTGATAGAAAAATTGAAACAAAAGTGCGTACGACCTCTTCACGGCTGTATTGCTGCGTTTTTTTCTGGCCGAAAATCTCCTGCCCCTGGAGATAGCTGACGAACATGCCCAGGAGTGCGCGCGCGCCCAGGACCGGATCCACTTGCCGGAAGGCGCCCTCTCTTATCCGCCGCTCGATGTATTGCGCAACCGGATTGCGGCTTGCCATGTTGGCCAGAAACATCTCGGAAAGCTGATGCCCTTCCAGTGCGCTGAAGAGCAGGAGACGCATAAATGTGGAATCCGCTTCATGACGATCGAGGAAAGTACGGCCTATCGTCTCGAAAAATTTCTCGTCGTCAGTGCCGGCCGCAAGCCGCGCGATTTCTTCGAACCGTTCGTCATGCATCTCGCAGGCTTTGTGCTCGAGGATAGCGGAGTAGAGTTCCTCCTTCGTCTTGAAGTGACGAAAAATGATCGCCTCATTCACTCCTGCCTGAGCGGCCAGGTTGCGTGTCGTCGTGCCGCGGAATCCCTTCTTTGCGAAGAGCTCCATCGCCACCCTCAAGATGTCCTGCTTTCTATCCTTGCTCACTAGACTTGCCGCTCAATCATAAAAGTAAGTACTTACTTACAATCCCGTCCCGTTGTCTGGCAAGGAAAATTTCAGGCGTGATTGGAAATAGGCGGGTGATATAGAAGCTGGATCAGAACGCCATCAGGATCGTGGAAATAGAATGATCGGGCTCCGTCACGGTGGGTCCTGGGAGGTTGTGCAATAGCGACCCCCTGTTGCTTCATTCGCTCAGCCCACTCGTCGACCTCTTCGGGAAGACGGACCACAAATCCAATGTGATGTAGAATTTGCACCGGACCGGCGGAGGCGCCTCCGCTGTCCTCGCTCGACGCGGATTTGTGAAGCGCCAGGTTGTCCTGCCCGGCGAATGTGAGGTAGGCGTTGTCTTCATCGGGCATCCATTCCAGCTGCATGCCGAGGACTTTTGAATAGAACTCGACCGATTTCCGGACATCCCGAACATTTAAGGCGACATGCCGCAGGCCTAAAAAGAGGGGTTCCATTGACTTAACTCCTACGCAAACCTACAATAATAAACTTCGCGCCAGGTGGCGAGTTTACATGATTCTATGACCACCCCAAAACCTAGAAAGCCTGTTTCCCTCCAGCACATCAACTCCTGGCGTATGCGGCGTCAGTTCCTCGACGAGCCCTATCCGTCGAAGAATATTGTCGACTTAGTCAGGTCTGTGGGTTGGATCTATTCTCCGGGATGTTCGACGCCGTATCTGTCGTTGTGGGCGCGGATGTCGTCGTTCAAGACAGAAGACCTTAACAAGCTCGTTTTTGACGGAAACAAACTGGTCCAACTCGAAACACTTCGGGGCTGCACCATGCTGGTGCCGCGTGATCAGGCCGTGGTGGCCCTCCGGATTCGAAGCCGCACGTTCACAGAACTCTCAAAGCAGGCGCGGCAGCAAATGCCGATCACGGAGCCGGAAATGGAGCGGTTGAAGGGCGTGGTGCTGAAGGCGCTTCAGAGTACGCCAAAGACGGGAGAGCAACTTCGCCAGGCAGTTCCGGGATCGCTGATCAAGGATTTCGGTCCGGATCTCAAGCGTATAGGTCTGACGAACAGCCTTTCACTTGGTATTAATCTGTTGAGGGAAGAAGGCAAGGTCATCAAGACCCAGGGAAACAGGCGCCTGGACACCACCGAATACTCGTTCCAACTGACCACGAACGTCTTACCGGAAGTTGACCCTTACTCAATCCGAATGGAGGAAGCGTGTTCGCGGCTCGCCACCCAGTATTTCCGCGCAGAAGCTCCGGCGCGAGTGAAGGATTTTGCCTGGTGGGCGGGTATTAATGTCACCGATGCGATCCGTGGCGCAGCTGAAATCAAGCCAAAGCTCGTGCCCCTCGCGGTAGAAGGCTCGCCGGACGAGTTTCTTATGGCGGAGTCCGACCTGGACGACTTCTTTTCGTTCATTCCGGACGAGAACGCGGTCAATTTCCTTCCATACCGGGA
>CAMAWS010000191.1 GCA_945861845.1 Candidatus Sulfopaludibacter sp. SbA3
TTGAATACCATCCACAACCTGTTTTTCTACATTGACACTGTCCGCAAAATGAGGCAGTTTATCGAGCTTCACCGCTTTGACGAACTTCTAATAGATACAAGGAGAACCCCGGTCCAGTGATGTTGCAGCAGGCCCAGCAACCGGGCGGCATTGTTGCCTTCTTACCGCTCATTTTTATTCTCGCTATCTTCTATCTGATCGTGTTCTTGCCGGCCCGGCGCCGGCAGAAGAAGCTGCAGAATATGGTGGAGAACCTCAAGTCGGGCGATAAGGTCGTCACGCAGGGGGGGATTTACGGTACGATTGTCGGATTGAGAGGGGATCGGATTCAGCTCCGTATAGCCGAGAACGTGAAGATCGACATGTCTCGAAACGCCGTCACGGCGTTGCAGAATCCCGAGGAAGAATAGAAATCTCGGAGCATGAGCGGCTGCGAATGCAAGCCCGATAGGGCGCAGCCATCAAGGAGATGAGCGGCTGCGAATGCAAGCCCGGCGCGAAGCGTGGAAGCGATAGCGCGAAACACTAGGCACAGGGCATAGCGGCCAGGAAACTGAGCATATGAAAAAAAGAATTCGCACACGATTGTTGATCACTGTAGGTGTTGCAGCGCTAGCGGTGTTTCTATTCGCAGGTTTTCCTCCGTCGCTGGCGAAAATGAGAGAGAAAATCAAGCTCGGGTTGGATCTCCGGGGCGGCACCCACTTGGTGCTGCAGGTCGTTACCGACGACGCAATCCGGTCCGAGACGGATCAGGCAATCGAGCGGATGCGTGGTGTCCTTCAGAGCGAGAATATAGTTTTCCGCCAGCTCACCAGGGCGCAAACTGACCAGTTCACGGCCGTTGGAGTGGATCCCGCCAAAGATGCCGACGTTCGCCGACTTTTGAGCGGAGGTTTCACGGATTGGGACCTGGTGTCTACAGCGGGCGAAGTGCCGAATACTTACACCATGCGGTTGAAGTCGGCAACGACGCAGCTTTACAGGCAGCAGGCTGTCGATCAAGCGATCAACACGATTCGCAATCGTATTGACGAATTCGGAGTTGGCGAAATCAACATCCAAAAGCAGGGTGGCGCCGGAGAGGACGAGATTGTGGTCCAGCTGCCAGGCGTCGATGACCCGGCTCGCGTAAAGGGCATCATGCAGTCGACGGCTCTGCTGGAGCTCAAAATTGTGCAGGCCGGCCCGTTTGCCAGCCAGGACGCGGCCGTTCAGAACTACGGCGGTGTGGTTCCAGCCAATGTCGAAATCCTTCCATCTGTCGAACGCGATGCTACTGCTCCTGCGGCAGCAAATATGTATTATGCCGTTGATCGCGTGGCGGCCGTCACTGGACGCGATTTGAAGGGCGCATTTCCATCGCGAGACGAGAATGGCCGGCCGGCAGTGAGTTTCAACCTGAATGCCGATGGCGCCCTGCGCTTTGGCAGGACTACTGAGACCAACATCGGGAAACAGCTCGCGATTGTTCTGGATGGCCGCATCCAGTCGGCGCCCACCATCAATGACCGGATTACGGATTCCGGTGTCATCAGCGGAGGCCTTACGGGATTTGCGCCTCAAGTTGCGCAGGACCTGGCTTTGGTCTTGCGATCGGGCGCGCTACCCGCATCAATAAATTATCTGGAAGAGCAGGTCGTTGGGCCATCGCTTGGCGCGGATTCAATTCGTAAGGGAGTCGTGGCTTCGATTGCCGCGTTGATATCGGTCGTTATTCTCGTGCTCTTCTATTACAGGTTCTCTGGGATCAATGCGACCGTTGCAATGGTACTGAATCTTCTCATTCTCCTTGGGGCCATGGCCTATTTTGGTGCGGCGCTGACTCTCCCAGGCATTGCCGGCGTCATTCTTACCATTGGTATGGGTATCGATTCGAACGTGCTCATATTCGAGCGCATTCGTGAAGAAATGAGGGCCGGTAAAACGCCCATTTCGGCGGTAACGACGAGCTTTCAGCGCGTATTCATCACGCTGGTCGATACGCATCTGGCCGCACTGATATCGGCAACCTTCTTATTCCTGTTCGGAACAGGTCCGGTAAAAGGCTTCGCCGTAACTCTCATGATTGGTCTGGTTTCGAACATGTTCACCTCGGTATTTGTTTCGAGGACTTTGTTCGAATTGGTGCTTTCAAGAAAAGATCGTGCTGAAGCGCTCAGGATTTACATCCTTGGGGAACAAGACTATTCACTTCGGTGTCTATAGTCAGGTAAATCGGAATGGTTCAATTATTTAAAAACATTCATGTAGATTGGCTCGGTAAACGGAAATTGTTTCTCGGTATATCGGCTTCGCTGATCCTCCTTGGGGCGATCTCGCTGCTGAGTCGCGGGCAGTTCCGTTACGGGGTCGATTTCAAGGGCGGCACGCTCGTATACGTCCAATTTAAGGAACCCGTAACTGTTGACACCGTCCGGCAGGTACTGCGCGACAACGGTGCCCCGAGCAGCCAGATTCAGGAATTGCGGGGTGCGGGTCTTGATAACAATTTTCTGATCGAGTTCGAAGGTGAAGCCGACGCTACCGACGCAAGTCTTGGACGGGAAATTATCAATAGCGCATTACAAAAAGGTTTTCCCGGAAAATACGATGTCCTGAAGGCCGACTCGGTCGGTCCAAAAGTAGGTGCCGACCTCAGACGCCAGGCAATTTTCGCGACTCTGTATGCCCTTGGCGGAATTCTGATCTACATCGCGTTCCGATTTGAATGGATATATGGAGCGGCTGCGGTTTTCGCGGTATTTCACGATGCCCTCGTAACGCTCGGCGCCTTCTCGTTGTTTGATCGCGAGATCAACCTGACTGTGATTGCGGCTCTCCTGACTCTCGTTGGTTATTCGGTTAACGACACGATTGTGATTTTCGATCGCGTGCGCGAAAACCTGAAAGTTCGCCGGCGGGACGACATGGAATCGGTGCTCAACGAGGCCATCAACCAGACGTTCGGCCGCACGGTCCTGACAGCCATTGCGACTTTTGTGGCCGTCCTGGCCTTGTTCCTGTTCGGCGGCGAAATCATCAACAATTTCGCCTTCACCCTTGTTATCGGTGTAATCGTCGGAGCGTACTCGACCGTCGCAATCGCGTCTCCGCTGGTGTTGATTTACTCGAGGCGGGGAAGCCGGGGTATCGTCCAGCCAGTGGTCCCGGCGAAGGTTGCTCGATCCGTGAAAGTGAAGTAGTTTCGGTGAAAAACAGGCGGTTGACATCCAGGCAGTGCATTGATATAAGGTTCGATCCTGTTTACAAGCGCCTGCCTTGCTTTAATGTTTAAAGAGGAAGAATCAGCTTCGAGGAGTCGGCATATTTTATGGGTTTCCGCTCAGTGCCGGCATATGACTTCGTCGATGATTTATTGAGAAAGTCCTGACAGGTTTGGCGTAGGGCCCAGCGATGGAGCTTTTCGCCATGCAGGAAGTTTGAAGGGAGGTTGAACCTTATGTTCGAGGATTCTTTGATCGAGTCCGGCGGACAGGCTAGGACGAAGAAGAGCGCAACGGTGGTGATCTCAACTGTGATTCACGCGTTGATCATCGGCGTCATGATTTTGATTCCGTTGCTCAATTACTCGCAGCTGGAAGCAGGCACGTTGCTGACGTTCTTGGTCGCGCCACCACCACCGCCACCGCCGCCACCGCCACCACCAACTGAAGTTGCGCCAGTCCAGCAAGTGGTGGTGAGAGAAGTGCAAATCGATCCCGGATCACTGGTCGCCCCGACCGAAATTCCGAAGGAAATCGCGATCATTCGCGACGAAGGACCACCACCGTCCGTAGGCGTAGTCGGAGGAACAAACCGCTCTGGAGTGCTCGCTGGAGTGCTGGGAGGCGTTTTGAAGGCGCAGGATGATGCGGCGCCACCGCCGCCACCGCCGCCGCCGCCGCCACCGCCACCGCCACCGCCACCACAACGCGTCCGCGTTGGAGGAAACGTTCAGCAGGCAAACTTAGTAAATCAGGTGAAGCCTGTTTATCCGCCGCTCGCCAGGCAGGCGCGCATTCAAGGCGTCGTGGTTCTGGAAGCCGTTATTAGCAAAACAGGAGCCGTCGATAACCTGAAAGTCATCACCGGCCATCCGCTATTGATTAACGCTGCAATGGACGCCGTGAAGCAATGGGTATATAAGCCGACGATGTTGAATAACGAACCCGTGGAAGTCGTAACGACTATTACTGTGAATTTCGCGTTCCAATAGAGAGCGCACCAGCGAAATATTAGCAAAACACTTAACATTCAGGCTTCCCCTCCGGCCGCAAGGCTGAGCCCCGTGGCCGGTGAGGAGCCGAAAAATTTCACCCTGTGAGACAGGAACTTTTAGGAGGATTTGGATTTTATGCTTTTCTTTAAACTGAACTTTCTTGGAATGTTGCTCCTGCAGGAGGTCGGTTTCGATCTCCGCTCGATGTGGGCGCAGATGGGATTCGCCGCCAAGGCGGTCGTCGTCCTTCTTGCCGTAATGTCTGCATGGTCCATCGGAGTAATGATTGACCGTTATATCGCCTTCAGCCAGGCTCGCAAGCAGTCGCGCGAGTTTGCTCCCGCGGTCGCCGGATGCTTGAAGGAAGGGAAGATCGACGAAGCCATCAGCGTGGCCGAGCAAAACAAGCGCAGCCATTTGGCCAAGGTAGTGGAAGCCGGTCTTCAGGAATTCCGCGCGCATGGCGTTTCCCACGAACTGGCCGGGGAGACGATTGAATCCTCCCGCCGCGCATGCGAGCGCGCTGAAGCTATCGTGAACGCTGAATTGAAGCGCGGCCTTTCGGGTCTTGCGACAATCGGTGCGACCGCTCCTTTCGTCGGCCTGTTTGGCACGACAGTCGGAATCATCAACGCTTTCGCCGGCATGTCATCTGAAAAGACAGCTGGTCTGTCGGCTGTGGCAGGCGGAATCTCGGAAGCTCTGCTTACTACCGCTTTCGGTTTGTTCGTGGCCGTTCCCGCAGTGTGGGCCTACAACTGGTTCACCAACAAGGTAGAAGCATTCTCAATTGAGATGACCAACTCTTCATCCGAGCTGATTGATTACTTCATCAAGCAGCGCGGCGGAAAGAAGTAAGCCATGAGTATGAGCGGCGGCGGAGGCCGCGGCGAAATCTCCTCCGAAATCAACGTAACACCGATGGCAGACGTTATGCTCGTTCTGCTGATCATCTTCATGGTGGTCACTCCGATGCTGCAGAAGGGCGCCACTGTAGAAATGGCCAAAACCGCAAATCCAATCGATATGAAAGAGGCCGATCGTGACGACGCCGTTTTGATTGCGGTCACGCGCGACGGAAACTACTTTCTGGGGTTGGATCGCATGACCTTGGAAGAGATTAACAGGAAGGTCGGGGACATGGTGTCCAGCCGGCTTGATAAGACTGTTTATGTGAAGAGTGATTTCCGGGCGAAGTATGGCAGCGTCGTTCAGGTTGTCGATACCATTCGGAGTGCCGGCGTTGACAGAATTGGTCTTTTAACTGAACGTCTCGACGATGCGGTCCGGCAGTAGGAGGCTACATGAGTAGAAAAAAACCTAAGAAAATTGCCGCCAAGGGCGATATCAACGTTACTCCGTTCATTGATATTCTCTTGGTGCTGCTGGTCATCTTCATGGTGATCACTCCAATAACACCGAGGGGACTGGATGCGGCCGTTCCACAGCCGCCGCCACCGGGAACTCCCCCTCCACCACCGGACGAGTTGAACAAGACGGTTGTTGTGACGATCGACAACGCGGGACTCATCAAGATCAACCAGGACGACGTTGAATTGCGTTTTCTCGCCGATCGATTTCAGGACATCTTCAAGACTCGCAACGACCGCACAATCTTTGTAAACGCGGATCCCGATCTTCTTTTCACGGACGTCATCAAAGTCATCGACGTAGCCAAAGGCTCTGGAGTTGACAAAGTCGGCTTGATGACCGAGCAGATCCAGGCACCAACTAATTAACGGAAGGGGAGGCAATCACATTATGCGCCAAAAGAAACTGATCCTCGCCCTCGTGGCAATCCTGGCTCTGGCATCCGCAAGCTGCGCAAAACTGCAGGCGCGGGATAGCCTGAATAAGGGAGTCCGCGCATTCAGAGATGCGAAATATGAAGCGGCCGTCCAGTTCTTTCAGGAAGCTGTCCGGCTGGATCCGGAGTTGGTAGATGCGGAACTTTACCTGGCTACCGCTTACCAACAACAGTTCGTTCCTGGGGCTCAATCCGAGGACAATAAGAAGAACGCCGACATGGCCATCCAGACCTATCAGAAAGTGCTGGGGCGGGATCCGAACAATGTGACCGCGACCGCAGGCATGGCCAGCATGTACCAGAATACAGACGATCTCCAGAAAGCTCGCGAGTTCTACTTGAAGCATGTGCAACTGGAGCCGACCAATCCGGTGCCGCTCTATGCGATCGGCAGCGTGAACTGGATTATCGTTTTCGACAAGAATAACCCTCCCCCGCCGGAGCAGCAGGCTCAACTGATCGACGAAGGTCTACAGAACCTCGACAAGGCTCTGTCCCTTAATCCGGATTACGAAGACGCCATGACCTACAAGAATCTTCTCTTTCGTGAGAAAGCTCGCCTGAGTGAAAACGAACAAGAGAAGACGCAGTTAATT
>CAMAWS010000192.1 GCA_945861845.1 Candidatus Sulfopaludibacter sp. SbA3
AGTGGAAATTGTGACTGCCTGGTAAATTTACCGGTTTCTTGTACGGCTTTGTACGTGACAATTTTTAAGTCCATTGCCACGGTTGTGTCAAGCGGCATCTCCTTAGATCTTAAGGAGAATGTTATTTCCGGAATGGCACTAACGCGGAACGCGGAAGGGAATTAAGAGCGTTTGTCCGAAAATGCGAGTGGGGAAAATTGGGTGGATGGATAAACGTGGTCGACGCTGGTCGAGGAAGCTGTCTCATGCCTGGGACTGTCAAAGACCGACTCGATGGGACCTCCTCCCGCGGGATGCAGGACTGCGCGGTAACGCACGCCCGGCGCAAGCGGAAAGCGCGGGCGAAAGATCAGGTCCCACCCTCAACTGAATAGTCTGCGCAGCGAGAGCCGGCGCCAGCAGCAGTACGGCCAGTGCAGCCTGAATGGTTCGCTTCATATCTATGACCTTGCGCTTTCACCATGAGCCGCGATTAAATGACACCCGAATGAGCGATTTCGCTGCGCCATATACCGCCCGAATTTTAATGGCGAGGCGGGCTTAATGAGCTTTTCTTCAGAGGAGGAGTGGGAATGAAGAAGTTTCTTGTTGGCTTGGTGACTGGCTTGTTGATTACTGCCCTGAGCTGCGGTTCGCTCTGGGCTCAGGCAACAGCTCAAATCAGCGGTTCGGTGAGAGATCAGTCCGGCGCCGTTTTACCGGGTGTCGAGGTTTCGGCTACCCAAACAAATACTGGTGCGGTTCGCACGACCATAACGAACGAAACAGGTTCCTATGCTCTTCCGAACCTGCCGATTGGTCCCTATCGATTTGAAGCGTCCTTGCCCGGGTTTCGGACTTTTGCCCAGACAGGCATTGTGCTTCAGGTGAACGGCAGCCCGGTAATCAATGCCGTTCTTGAAGTGGGACAGGTTGCCGAGACCGTAGAAGTTCAGGCAAACGCCGCGCTGGTAGAGACGCGCAATTCCGGCGTCGGACAGGTTGTCGAGAACCAGCGCATCCTGGAACTGCCTCTCAACGGCCGCGACGTCACGCAGTTGATTACGCTCGCAGGCGGCGCCGTTTCGGTCGGTGGAGAAACCGTGAATGCGAGAAACGCAGGGTCCGGATCGGCCCTGCAGGTGGCTGGCGGTCTCGCTTATGCTGTTGGCTATTCGCTCGATGGCGCCCCGCACCTCAACACGCTCAATGCGTCCAGTATGCTGATGCCGTTTCCGGATGCACTGCAGGAATTCAAGGTGGAAACCAGCGGAGTGGGGTCGAGCCAGGGGAACTCTGCCGGCGTGAGCGCCGTGACCAAATCCGGCACGAACCAGATTCATGGCGACCTGTTTGAGTTCGTGCGGAACGACCTCTTCAACGCCCGTCAGTATTTTGCGACCACGAACAGTTCCCTGAAGCGCAACCAGTTTGGCGGCACGCTCGGCGGTCCCATAATGAAGGACAAGCTTTTCTTCTTTGGCGGGTATCAGGGAACGATACTTCGGCAGGATCCGGCCGACGTAGAGGCCTTTGTGCCGACGAATGCGATGCTGGCCGGCGACTTTACGGCATTTGCTTCACCGGCGTGCAATGCGGGACGGCCGCTCACATTGAGGGCTCCTTTTGTGAACAACCGCATCGATCCGGCACTTTTCAGCAGGGCAGGGCTGAACATTGCAAATCGCGTTCGAGCTGCGACGCCTGCTCCGCGCAACGAATGCGGCTTGATCCGTTTCGGCCGGCCGACCAAGCTGGACGAATGGCAGACGGTCAGCAGAATCGATTATCAGAGGAGCTCCAATCACTCGATTTTTGGACGTTATTTCAACTTCCACTCGGTAACGCCGGCAGGCGAAACGTTGTCACCCGACAACATCCTGAATGCGATTCCTGGTCACTCGGTGTTTCAGCAGACGTTTGCCATCGGCGATACCTACCTTATCAGTGCCGATACAGTGAATGCGTTCCGATTTGCGGGACTTCGGCTTACCGGTTCGCACCTCGGCAGCAAGACGTTTAATGCCTGCGATGTTGGCGTCAACGTTTATTGCGGTTACGTTCCGGACCGATTCGTCTTATCCGTCACCAGCGGATTCGGCATTACGGGTTCATTCTCGACGGGCGACCGTGCAGGCGAAAGCGGCTTCACGATGAACGACGATCTCAGCCTTGTTCGTGGAAATCACCAGATATCGGTGGGCGGCGCCGCGAAATGGGCACAATCCATCGTTCATACCACCTATATCGCGGCCAACCGGTTCAGCATTAATGGTTCCGTGACCGGCCATGGATTGGGAGATCTCCTGACCGGCAGGGTCAGCACGCTGACGGCGGGTGGACCCTATTACATCCACATGAAGCAGATCTCCGGTTCGGCATACGCCACAGATACTTGGAAAGCGAGCCCCAGGCTGACGATGACTGGCGGAGTGCGATGGGAACCTTTCTTCCCGCAGAATCTGGCCTCCGGACAAGGGGCGAATTTCAGCTATGGGAGGTTTCAACAGGGAGTCAAGAGCAAGATCTATCCGCAAGCGCCGTCTGGCTGGCAGTATCCCGGCGATACCGGCTATCCGGGAGAATCAGGGATGAACTCGAAGTTGTGGAACTTCGGGCCAAGTCTGGGCCTTGCGTGGGATCCGAAAGGCGATGGCAAGACATCGGTTCGGGCTTCATTCGCGCTGGGATATGTCTATGTCGGTGCGCACTGGCGCGAAGATCCGGTGCAGCAGTCGCCCTTTGCTTATGGCACTGTCCGGGCCAATCCGGCGGGCGGATTAGACAACCCTTGGTCGGATTACCCCGGTGGCAATCCATTTCCCATCACGAACGCAACGACGTTCATGCCCTACGGCGACTTGACCACTACTCCTTACGACATCAAGACGCCCCGTACACAGACCTGGAATCTCAGTCTGCAAAGACAGGTTGCGAGCAACTGGCTCGTGTCGGCGGCGTATATGGGAAGTTTGTCGTATCACATCTGGATACAGGACCAGATCAATCCCGGAATCTTCATTCCCGGCGGTCCCTGCACACTCAACGGCGTGACCTACAATCCGTGTTCCAATAGTTCGAACACAAACCAGCGCCGGAGATTCAGTGCGGAGAGGCCAGCCGACGGACAGTTCATGGGCAGCGTGGCTTCACTGGAAGACACCGCCACGATGAACTATCACGGCATGCTCCTTACTGTTCAGCGCCGCATTTCGAGCGGCGTCAACGTCAATGCGAACTACACGTGGTCCCACTGCATCGGCGACAAAGTGGATCTTCAGGCCTCGGGCCCGGATTCCGGCGAGACCAACACCATGCCCGGGAATCGCGGTTTTGATCGCGGCGATTGTAATGGTGACCGGCGTCAACTCTTCAACTTGACCAGTGTTGCCCAGACGCCGGAGTTCTCGAATCCCACAATGCGTAAGATAGCCACAGGCTGGACCCTGTCGGGAATCTACAGGAGAGCGTCCGGGCAGCCACTGGACATCCTTGCAGGCAGCGACAGAGCCTTGAATGGCGTTCAAGGATTCATCTTTGGCCAGCAGTACCAGCGTGGAAATCAGATGTCGGCTACGCCGTATGCTGATAAGACTGGCGGGCCGCTCACCAACTGGCTGGATCGGGCCGCCTTCGATATACCGGCGCTGGGCACCCTTGGAAACTATCGCAGGAACAGTGTTGTCGGTCCCGCGACCTGGTCTTTCGACATGGCTCTTTCGAGGGCGTTTCGTTTCCGTGAATCGCAGCGGATGGAGTTTCGCGCCGAGGCGTTTAACGTGACAAACAGCTTCCGGCCATTAAATCCCAACACGACACTGACCAGCGCTCAGTTTGGCCAGATTCGTGGATCTGGGGAGACGAGAATCATGCAATTTGCGTTGAAGTACGTTTTCTAGGCGGGGCGTTTTCAGTCTACCTGTGGGCGCGGGGCTTTAGCCCCGTGCCAGGATCAAACAGAAACTTTCTGGACCTTTGCACGGGACTGAAGTCCCGCGCCCACAGCGTACCTTCAAAATCCTGGCTTACTTCTGTTTCTTCTGCTCTTCCGAAAGATCGCATTCCCCGGCCCTGCACCGGTTGTTCTCTTCACAAATCTGCTCGAAAATCTTCCACGTCGGATGGAGCTTCATTCCAAAGGTCTGTGTGAAGGGTCTTGTGAAAATAACAGGATCGTTGAAAGTGACGTCGTAGCGGACTGTCATTGGATCGGTATACGTCAACTTCTCGACAACGTGTAGTTTGTCACTGTGCCATTCCGTCGGCTCATGCGCGGCTTCCCACCACCACTCCTTCATGCCGATCGTGTCGATAACAAAGGTGTTGTCGCCTTCCCACCAGCCAATGGAATGTCCCATCCAGGTGTTCTCTCCGTCCCAGTCCGAGTGAGGACGATTGGGAGCTCCAATGGGAATCACGCGCACGAAATGGTTGTATTCGTAATTGATCACCATATGCCGGGGCGATTGAATCCAACCCTGTGCATAAAACGAAAAGATCTGGCGGGGAATTCCGTTCGGCAAGCAGAGCGCCGTAGGGTCGTCGTGCAGAAGGTCTCCAATTTCCGGTCTGTACATGAACGACTCTCCACCCTGCGCGAACGGAGGAAACAGTTTCTTGTCCAAACGTCCAAGCGTCGGAACGTCCGTGTCATTGGGTCCAACCTGGTGAGTAAAGCCGGGTCCTGCCCATACACCTGTAAAGTCCGGCTTACCATCAAGGCGGGGTATGGCCGCTCGCGGCACCACGCGGCCATTGGGCCCCATTGGGTTAAGAGTTTCGTATCCGGGGACGTGCATTTGAGCCTGGGCTTGCGCGTTTGCGGTCTGCGGTATTAACGCAGAAATGGCAAACACGGTTACGGCGCCGGCCAACAGTTCAAGTCTCATCGTTGTCTCCGCTCTGGAATTACTGCTGATTCTTCTGTTCAGGTGAGAGTTGGCAGTCGCCTGCTCTGCATCGATTGTTTTCCTCGCACACCATTTCAAGGATCTTCCATGTCGGATGGAATCTCATGGACCAATTCGTCGTCCATGGCTTGGTGAAAATTTTCGGATCATCATACGTCAGCTGGTAGGACGCCAGCATTGGATCCGTATACCGGACACGCTCGGTGACGTGGAGAGCAGCGCTGTGATAGAGAACCGCGTCGTCACGGCCAGGCTCTTCAGCCGCGAGCGGCCACTCTTTCAATCCGATGGTGTCTATGACCAGTGTGTCACCTTCCCACCAGCCGATCGAATCTCCCATCCAGGTCAACTCGACGTCCTTGTCGTGAGGACGATTTGGAGCGCCAATCGGTATGGAGCGGAAGAAATGCATGTACTCGTACAGGACCACGATGTTCTGAGGGGTCTGTATCCACTGTTGCGAATATGGCGAGAGGGCAACACGCGGGAATCCGACAGGCATGCACAGAGCCTGCGGATCATCGTGTAAAAGATCCCCGGTGTGCTTTCTATAGAAGAGTTCCTCTCCTCCGGGCTTGAACAATTCTTCATACAGCTTCTTGTCGTACCTGGTAATGGATGGCGTGTCGGTGTCGCCCGGTCCCACCTTATGGCTGAATGCCGCTCCTGCCCACATTCCGTTGAAATCGGGCTTCCCGTCCGGTAGCCGAGGTATGGCGGCTCGCGATGGGATGGACTGTCCGAACGCGGACATCGACACGAATGTAAGTATGCCGGCAGTAATAGCGAGAAGAACTAATGCCTTGCTGATCAGAAATTTCATGGTGACTCTCCGTAAGCGTTGAGTGCGCTCAATTCACGCATGGCGCAAATCGCTTGTCAAAGCTTTTGGCGCGGGGCAGAATCCCTTGCACGTTACAAGTGCAGGAGAAATACGATGCCGGGACAAAAGCTGATCCTTTGTATCTTGCTGGCCGCTTTCGGCCCGTCTCAAATCTACGGACAGGGTGTGAAAGTGTTGACGCTCGAAGAGGCGCTTAAGAAGGACGAGGGCCTCCCGCGGGAACAGCAGGACAGGTACTTCTCTCCACATAAGGTGGCCGGGAACCTTTATTACGTTGGAACTGCAGCACTCTCTTCCTACCTTGTTACAACACCCGAAGGACACATCCTCATCAACAGTACTTTCGAGAGAACCGTCCCATTGATTCGGACAGCGGTCGCAGAATTAGGGTTTCGCTTTGAGGACATTAAGATTGTCCTGGGCAGCCACGCTCATAACGACCATATGGAGGCGGATGCGCTGATCAGGCAGATTACCGGTGCGAAAGTGATGGCGATGGATCGTGATGTTCCTTTGCTGGAAACGATCCGTCCCGGCGGGAAAAAGCATCCAGTGGACCGGGTCTTGCGGCATCTGGAAGAGGTCAAACTGGGCGGTTCGACCGTCGTCGCCCATCGCACAGCCGGTCACACCCCGGGAAATACAACTTTTACGATGAAGATTCAGGAAGGCGGCAGATCCTACGATGTCGTGATCGTCGGCAGCATGCGCCTGCAGGGCCGGGAAGTATTGGTCAATAATAAGGATTATCCCAATATCGTGGAAGACTTTGTCGAAAGCTTCAAATATTCGCGGTCGCTTCCGTGCGATATATTTCTTTCCTCACATCCCGACAAGTACAACATGACTGAAAAACA
>CAMAWS010000193.1 GCA_945861845.1 Candidatus Sulfopaludibacter sp. SbA3
CCAAGCCGGCAGCGTCGTCGCCGGAACTGTTAATGCGCAAGCCAGACGTCAAGCGGCCGAGGGTCTTCTCGAGACCCGCGTTGGTGCGTTCCAACTGGGACTGCGCGTTCATGGATGCCAGGTTCGTGTTTACTGAGAAACTCATTGAAATTATCCTCCGTGAAAGTTTTCGTGGCCGACATCATGTCAGCATCAATTTTGATTTGCTCCTCTTGGAGCAGCCGGTCCACATTGAACCAACAGTACGGTTATCGTGGGATCGGCCCCAGGACTTTAGCGGAATTTTGAAAGCAAGCGGTCAGACTCCCAGGGCGCCTACCAGAAGTATCTGCAGATCCATCAAATTGGTCTGGGTCGGGCCCGTCACAATCAGATCGTCGGTGCGCTTAAGGAAGTTGTATGAGTCATTGGATCGAAGGTACTTAAGAGGCATCAGTCCCATCTCAATTGCCCGCGAGCAGGTGTATGGATCAACCAGGCCGCCGGCAGCCGTGGTGGGGCCGTCGCTGCCATCGGTTGCAACGCTGGCGAAGCACACGGGATTGCTTTGCGGACGAGCCGCCATCGCAATGGCCCAGGCGAGCGCCATTTCCTGGTTGCGGCCTCCAAGTCCATGCCCACGAACAGTTACCGTCGTTTCGCCGGCCGCCAGGACGCAGGCCGGGGGTACTACCGGGTTGCCGCTGCGTCCTATCTCCCTGGCTATGGCGACGAACATTCTTGCCACGTCCTTGGCTTCGCCTTCGACCTCCGTGCCGAGGATCAGGGTATTGAAGCCCAGTTCGCGAGCTTTCTTAACAGAGGCATCGATCAACAGGCGATTGTTTGCGATGATGAAATTGGAAACGTTCCGAAAGACCCGGTTGCCGGGCTTAGGCGTTTCCGGGACAAGCCCCCGGGAACCATCCTCGAATCTTTCTATTACCGCATCCGGCACAGACATGCCGTATTTCTGGATGATCGAAAGGGCGTCCGAGAAGGTTGTCGTATCCGGGGCTGTAGGCCCCGAGGCGATGAAATCGAGCGGATCGCCGATGACGTCTGAAATGATAAGGGAAATGACGCGGGCCGGGGATGCCCACTTTGCAAGCTGTCCGCCCTTCATGGCCGACAGGTGTTTTCGAACCGTATTCAGCTCGCGGATTGTCGCGCCAGCCCGTTGAAGCAGCGACGTGACTTCCTGCTTCTCTTCGAGAGTTACGCCCTCTGCAGGGGCGGGCCAGAGGGCCGAACCGCCACCAGAGATCAGACACAGCACGACATCGTCAGGGCTCAGGCCGGTAACCAGCTCGCGTGTTTCCCGGGCTGCGCGCACCCCGACGCCATCCGGAATCGGGTGGCCGGCTTCGACAAGGCGAATCCGTTCGAGCGGAAGGCTATGTCCGTACTTGGTCACCACCAGCCCGGCGCTTATACGGTCGCCAAGGATCTCCTCGATCACGCGCGCCATTCCGGCGCCGGGCTTTCCGGCGCCGATCACGATCAAACGGCCTTTTAGCGGAACATGGGTGCCTGCTACTGAAAACGAATCGCCGTTCAGTTGGATCGCATTGCGGATGCAGGTACCGGGATTCGCAGCATCCAAAGCGGCTTCCCAGATCTGGCGCGCCGATTGCCGGAGTAATGCAATGCTCATTTCTCCGGGGTCTCGAGGCCTTGCACGACCTTTGCCCGCATCTGTTCGATTGAAGCGCGGTTGGGAGCATTGGGATTTTGATCCAGGTAGGTATTCAATTGATCGACAACGGAACGCCACCGCCGCTGTTTAATGTAGACGTTCACCAGCGACAGCCGGGCTGCTCCAAGATTGGCATCGAGTTCGAGAGCCTTGGCAAGTGCGGCTTCCGCTTCCTCAAAGAACTCGGACTTGTAATTTGCGGTTCCAAGGTAATAGTGGGCTAACGCGGAGCGTGGCGCTTCCTTCACTGCTTCCTCGAGCGCGTCCAGGGCATTATCGAGCAGTTGCCCTGCAACGGAGTCCCCTTCGGCCTTGCGAAACTCGGATTCCTGTAAGAAAAGGCTCCCGATGTTGATCAGCGGCTGTTCTCCCTTGCGGTTGATCTCACGCGCCCGCCGAAACTCCTTCTCCGCATCGCGATATCGGTTCGCCTTTTGATACAAGACACCAAGATTATTGTGGGCCTGGTAAAATTCCGGCGCGATACGCACCACTTCCTCGAGGCGCTTCATGGCTTTCTCTGTATCGCCCTTGCGGCCGTCCTGCTGCGCTTTTTCGTACTCCTCTATGGCTTTTTTGGGAAGCGAGAGCTGGCTGACGTCTACCGTATCCGGATTCTCGCTGTCGGCGCCCGCGGAGCGGCGCACCGTCGTGACTGCGGGCTTGCTCATGAAGATGCTGATCGTCACTTCGCGGCCCATCCCAAAAGTGGACGGCACTTCCTGGTGAACCTCCTCGTAGCCATCAACCTTCGCGGAAATGTAGTAGGTGGCCGCCTGGATGTTTCGGAATTCAAAATTGCCGAGGCTGTCGGTGTACTGAATCTGGACCAACTGCATGCCCGCCCTCTCGAGGCGCACCTCGATTCGCTCGTCGGAGCCACCGCTGGAGAAAATCAGCTTTCCACGGATGGTGATGTCCGTACCCTGTTGTTGTGGCTGAGGCGTCGACGGTTGCTGGCCTCTCTGACCAAAAGCCGCTGCTGAAATCAGCAAGAGGAATGCCGGCGCCAGGACGGCGGTTCTCTTCAACATGGTTACCTCGTTTCTAAAGTGCCCCAATCATAATGCCAAGTACCGATTCGTTCAATTCTGATCGGAATTGGGGGGTGCGTCCCCCCAATTCCCGTCAGTGCTACACTATGCACCCTATGGAGCCGACGCTGGGCGCAGTTCTGGTTTCGCGAGAAGACATCCAGCAACGCGTGGACGAGCTGGGCAGGCGGATCTCGCAGGACTACGCCGGGAAAACCATCACGATCGTCGCTATTCTGAAGGGCAGCTTTATTTTCCTCGCGGACCTGGTGCGGCAGCTCGATCCGGGAATTCCGATTGAAGTCGACTTCATGTCGGTCTCGAGTTACGGAAACTCCAGGGCTTCGTCGGGGATCGTCCACATAGAAAAAGATATCGAGGTTTCAATTGAGGGCAAGGACGTGATCATCGTCGAAGACATCGTCGATTCCGGTCTCACGCTGCAAAACGTCCATGAGATTCTTTCCGGACGAGGAGCGCGCTCGCTGCGCGTGGCTGCGTTGCTGGAAAAGCCCGGAAATTCGCGATACAAGGGCCCGCTGGACTATATTGGTTTCCAGATTGAGCACCAGTATGTCGTTGGCTACGGCCTGGATTCCGCGCAGAAGTTTCGTAATCTTCCGGATATTCGAGTTTTAAATGAAATCTGATTTCGGCAGGCACATCGATCACACACTGCTCCGGCCCATCGGCACGACCAGCGACATCCGGCGGCTTTGCACCGAAGCGCTTGACTATGGCATGGCGGCCGTCTGTATTTTCCCCTCATACGTGCCCATGGCGAGGGAAATTCTCAGGGACACGAAAGTCAGGATTGCAACCGTTATCGCGTTTCCGTTCGGCGTCACTTTCACGGAAATCAAGGAAGCGGAGATGCGAGCCACTGCTGCCCGCGGAGCCGACGAAATGGACTTCGTGATAAACATAGCGGCGCTCAAATCCGGCGAAGACAAGGCGGTCGAAGATGAAATGCTGTACTTGACCGCCAAGGCCCGTACACTCGGCGTCCACACGAAGTTCATCATCGAGGCCGCCTACCTGAACCAGGACGAAAAGGTCCGCATCTGCAAGATCGCCAACCGGGTTCGCCCCGACTTCATGAAGACCTCCACCGGCTACGGACCCTCGGGAGCCACCGTGGAAGACGTGCGCCTGATGCGCTCGCACCTGCTTCCAGAGATCCAGATCAAGGCCGCAGGCGGTATCCGCAACCATGCGGAAGCCCTGCAGATGCTCCAGGCCGGCGCATCCAGGCTTGGAACAAGCTCCGGGATCAAGATCATCGAAGAGGCCGGCCGCGGATGAAGCCGGACCCGGCAACCCTCGGCGCCGACGCGCGCTTCCTCACGACCCTTGTCGAGATCAATCACGAGATCACGTCGATTCTTGACCTGGACGAGCTGCTTCAGAAGATCGCGGACCTCACGGCGCAAATCGTCCCCTATGAAATCTTCGCGATATTTCTACTCGACGAGGAAAAGCAGGAGCTATATCACCGCTTCAACATTGGATATCCCGCGGACATTGCAAAGGATCTTCGGATTCCAGTCGGCTCAGGGGTCACCGGGACCGCCGCCCTCGAACGTAAACCGGTTGTGGTGGATGACGTCCGGAAATATCCGCGATACATCGATGCCGTAAAACATGCGCGCTCGGAGCTTGCGATCCCTCTGATCAGCAAGAACCGGGTCGTTGGCGTGCTCGATATCGAGAGCTCGGAGGTCGGTTATTTCCGCGACGACCAGGTCCGCCTGCTGAACCTGCTCGGCAGCCAGATCGCCATAGCAATTGCGAACGCAAAGCGCTACGAAAGCGAGCGTGGAAACCGCGAAATGCTGGCATTGCTGTACGAAGTCAGTCTCGACATGGGCTCCACGCTTGAATTGGACGAGCTCATGCACAAGGTCGCCGCGGCGGTCAAAACGGCAATCAATTACCATATCTTCTCGATCTTCCTCCTGGATGAGCGCCAGGGCGTCCTGAAACCCAAGATCGTGATTCGATCCAACGAACGCGAATTCCAGAAGCTTTCCATACCGCTCGGCATGGGATTGATTGGATCCTCCGCAAAACTGAACGAGCCCATCCGCATTGCCGACGTTACCAAGGACCCCCGTTACCTGCCGGTGCATACCGAAACACGCTCGGAAATGGTTGTCCCCCTGGTACACAAAGGCCGCGTGGTGGGCGTGGTCGACGTGGAAAGCACGGAAATCGACTATTTCACCGACTATCATCATCAGTTCCTTGTCACGCTGGCATCCCGAATCGCAATGGCGATGGCCGGCGCAGAGCTATACGCAAAGGTGTTTGAGAACGAGCGCCGCATGGATCGCGAAATGAAAATCGCACGTGAGCTCCAGCACAATCTGATGCCCGACGAAATGCCTTCAGTCGAGCCGCTCACCGTCGCTGCCCTCTTCAAACCTGTGGCGCACCTCGGGGGTGACCTCTACGACTGGATTACGTTTGATGACGGCCGTCTTGCGATACTCCTTGGCGATGTCGCCGGAAAAGGGGCGCCCGCAGCCCTATATGCAGCGCTGTCGAGCGGGATCATTCGCACCCGCGCAGGCCGCAAGTACCCGCCCGGGCAGATGCTGGAACTGGTAAACAAGTCCTTGTACGAACGGCCGGTGGAAAGCCAGTACGTGGCGCTGGCGTATTCGATCTTCGATCCCAAGAACAACAAGATCACCCTGGCGAATTCCGGACTGCCTTATCCCCTGCTCGTGCATGGCGGCCGTTCCCAGTTTCTGGAACTGGCGGGAATTCCGCTGGGGCTCTTTCCCGATTCCAAGTACCAGGAACTCGAACTGACTCTTACGCCAGGCGATGTCCTGGTTCTTTATTCAGACGGCGTAGTCGAGGCGGCCAATGAAGAGGGAGAAGATTTCGGATTGAAGCGCCTGGCCGAAGCTGTTCGATCGAATCACGAAGGAACGCCTCAGGAGATCGTCAAAGCCGTAAACGCCGAGGTCGAAGAGTTCGTCGGACGTTGTCCGCCCGGTGATGATCGGACCATGATCGTCGTGAAGATGCATGAGAAACTTCCGATCGCGGACGGATTCCGAATCTGAAATTCCCGGTCCGGCCGGTCATTTCCGATTTATCTCCTCTTCGCTGTGATCGACCCCGAGCCATTCCGACCAATCCCGAATAACGCCTGTCGGAGGAAAGTCCTCCGCGCACACAACCATTCCGGCGCGAACAGGATTTCTCTCGACGTAGCGCACTGCGTTCCACATGTGCGCATCATCCATGGCCGAATAATCCGGCCCACTTTGCCAAACATGGCCGACGAAGCCGTATTTCCCGTTGAAATAGCCGGAGTACAACGTGAATAGGGAATGACCGGCCGGACCGGGAATTTTGGGAGTGGGTCACTTTGAAATATCGCAATAAGCCGCGGAGCGGCGAAAGAACATAGCCACGGGCGTCAGCCCGTGGTGGAGTGAACGATCGAACATCAGCACTGTAGGTGCGGCACAACACGATACTTGCATGTTGTGCCGCCCCGTTGGGGCTGGGCATAACATTCTGTCTGAATCCACGGGCTTACGCCCGTGGCTAATACTGTTTCGCCGCTACGCGGCTTCTGTGCTGTAACCAAGAAGGGATTGCGATGCGCGAAGTTTCAAGGTGACCCACTACCGGAATTTTCATTTCGCCCGGCCTTTGAAACCCTCGGCGATCATCGGGATCTTGTACAGGGATCTTGCGTCTCCCTCACCGCCGCCAGGACCATCATGTCCGCGGCCTATGACAAAGAGTGTTTTCTTGTCAGGTCCTGCAAACGCAAGGCTCGTGATATCGCGCGGCGTTGGAATCAAGCCGACATGTTGTCCCTGAGGGCTGTAGACCTGAACTCCCAGAT
>CAMAWS010000194.1 GCA_945861845.1 Candidatus Sulfopaludibacter sp. SbA3
GAAAAATCAAGATACTGCGACCAGCTGATTCCGTCTTAAGGAATTTCGAGAAGGTCGCGCAGCCACTACTAAGAAAGGCCCTACACAATCGGCGCGAGTACCGCACCCTCGCCGCCCTGCGCGACACCCTGCTGCCCAAGCTCATCTCCGGCGAGTTGCGGGTGCAGGATGCAGAGCGGTTTGCCGTAGGGGTCAGATCATGATCAACAGACTTCAGCTCCTACGGAATATCGGGCAGTTCGATTCAGTGAACGGTGCCGCGAACATCCCCCTCGCACGGCTTACCGTCGTCTACTCGGAGAACGGCAGGGGCAAGACGACCCTCGCGGCGGTGTTGCGATCGCTGGCCACGGGCGACCCCCTGCCGATTGCTGAGCGAAAGCGGCTCGCTGCCCAGTATCCGCCCCATGTCGTCCTCGAATGTAGCGGCGGTCCGCCTCCGGCCGTCTTCGAGAACAACGCCTGGAACCGCACACTGGCGGATCTCGTGGTGTTCGACGACGTGTTCGTCGACGAGAACGTGCACTCTGGGCTCGCAGTGCAGGCGCACCACCGGCAGAACCTCCACGAGCTGATTCTCGGCGCGCAGGCGGTCGCACTGAGCAAGGAACTCCAGAGGCTGGTTGGAGCAATCGAAACTCACAACACGGAGTTAAGGGCTAGGGAACGCGTCATTCCCGCCGCCGACAGAGGCCCGTTCTCCGTGGATGACTTCTGTGCACTCAGGGTTCGGCCCGACATTGACCAGGCTATCCAGGAGACGGAGCGTGCTCTGGCTGCGGCCCGCGACCAGGATGCGGTTCGCACGACACTCCCCTTCGCCTCGGCCAGCCTGCCTGCGTTCGATCTCGCCGCGGTCGAGCGAATTCTCGTTCAGGACCTGCCGGCTCTGGATGCAGGCACGCTTGCCCGAGTCCAGACTCATCTGGCCGGGTTCGGTCAGGGCGGCGAACCGTGGGTAGCCGATGGAATGCGCCTCATCCTGCAGAGGCAGGATGGCGCGGCGGCTACGGGGACGTGCCCATTCTGCGCACAGGATCTCCAAGGCTCGCCCGTCATCCAGCATTACCGGGCGTATTTCAGCGACGCATACGCTTCCTTGAAGCGCACGGTGACGGACGCACTCGTGGCGGTTAACCACGCGCACGGCGGGGATGTGCCGACGGGATTCGAGCGCGCGGTGAGCCCCGCCGTTCTTAACTCAGGTGGCCTTAGCCCTTCTTGCCGCCCAGCTGAGCGCTGGCAGGAGCGGAAGTGTCGGACAGGACGGCGCGGAGAGCCGCCGTGAAGCCGAACGTCTGTATTACGTTGCTCGACGCGATGCTGCTGCCGCGCTTGTTAACCGTGTACTGCGCCGCAGCCTTGGAGATGTTCCCGGCCAGGTCGGAGCAAACCGCCGTGTACGTGAGGCTGCCCACACCGTTGGCGTCACCGCCTGTCGTCGTTCCGGTGGAGGATGCCACGTGGGAGGTTTCGTCGGTGCATGCATTGCCCGCGGCGGGCACGATGCCAACGAAGTAGCTGGCCCCGTTAGTGACGCCGGTGACCGCGACGGCAGGCTTTACGCTATCGATGTTGACGGAGATGACATTGCTCGGGCCACTGGTGTTACCCGCGTTGTCCGTGGAGGCTTGGGCCGTGGAGGCGCTGGAGCCCTCGCTGCTGAGGACTTGGTCGATGGGGCAAGTGGCGATCCCCGAACCGGTGTCGGCGCACGTGAAATGCACAGTTACCGGGCCGGTGTACCAGCCTTTGGAGCCGGGCGTTCCCGCACTGATTGCGGCGCTGATGGTCGGCTTGATCGTGTCGCTAACCGTTACCTTGAAGCTGGAACTGCCGGTGTTATGAGCAGCGTCCGAAGCGGTACAGGTGACCGTTGTTTCCCCCAGGGGGAAGGTGCTTCCCGAAGCCTGTACACAGTCTGGCCCGCCGGTCGCGCCCCGCAATGCCCTCTTTAAAACTACTATCCTTAAGGCCATCCTTGACCGGGTGCCCGAAAAATCGGGGTAGAATAGATGGCTATGGATTTCAAGCTATCCGCACGGAAGATCGACGCCGTGCCTGTCGTGGACTTTGCGGGGAACATCACCGCCGGTGAAGCCCTCACGGTTTTCCGGCAGACGATCCGCGACGAAGTCGCGAAGAACCACAATCGATTTCCGCTCAATTTGAAGAACGTCACTTACATCGACAGCCGCGGCCTGGGCGAGTTGATCATGGCGCAGGTTACGGAACTGCTCCAGTTCACCAATCTGTACACCGTTTTCGACCTCCACCAGTCCGAGCAGAAAGCAATAGCAAGTTCTTGAGCACAATTCCCAATAAAGTCATATACTCCATGATTGGAGTAAGCAAGTTCTACGACAAGAAAGCTGTCCTGAAGGACATCTATCTGTCGTACTTCTACGGCGCGAAGATCGGCGTCATCGGCCTCAACGGCTCGGGCAAGAGTTCGCTGCTGCGGATTCTTTCCGGCGTCGACCAGGAATTCCAGGGAAAGACGGCGGTCTCGCCGGGCTATACGATCGGCTACCTGGAACAGGAGCCTCGGCTCGATCCGGCCAGGACCGTCCGTGAAATCGTTGAACAGGGAGTCCAGCCGATCGTCGACAGCCTCCGGGAATTCGATGAGATCAATGACAAGTTTGCCGAGCCGATGTCGGACGACGAAATGGCGAAGCTCCTCGAGCGCCAGGGCAAGGTCCAGGAGAAGCTCGACGCGACCAACGCATGGGACCTGGATTCGCGCCTCGAAATGGCCATGGACGCTCTCCGCTGCCCGCCGCCCGAGACACAAATCTCGGTGTTATCGGGCGGCGAAAAACGCAGGGTCGCGCTCTGCCGCCTGCTGTTGCAAAAACCGGATATTCTGCTTCTCGACGAGCCGACAAATCATCTCGACGCGGAATCCGTTGCCTGGCTCGAACACCACATCAAGCAATATGAGGGGACGGTTATTGCCGTAACGCATGATCGATACTTTCTCGACAATGTAGCCGGATGGATTCTCGAACTGGATCGTGGTCACGGCATTCCGTGGGAGGGAAATTATTCTTCCTGGCTGGAGCAAAAGCAGGTTCGATTACAGCAGGAAGAAAAGTCCGAGACCGAACGGCAGAAGACCCTGCAACGGGAATTGGAATGGATTCGCATGTCTCCGAAAGGGCGGCATGCGAAGGGCAAGGCGCGCATCAACTCTTACGAGAACCTGCTGAGCCAGGAAACCGAGAAGAACGCCCAGGCCCTGGAGATCTATATTCCGGCGGGACCGCGGCTCGGGCAGGTCGTGATTGAAGCTGCAGGCTTGAAGAAGGTGTACGGCGACCGGTTGCTCTTTGAAGATGTCGATTTCCGCCTGCCGCCCGGGGGCATCGTTGGAGTCATCGGTCCGAACGGCGCCGGAAAGACGACGTTGTTCCGATTGATCACGAAGCAGGAAGAGCCGGACGCCGGCGCCATCCGTCTCGGAGAGACGGTAAAGCTGGCGTATGTGGATCAAAGCCGGGACATCCTGGATGCCAACAAGTCTGTGTGGCAGGAAATCACAGACGGCCTCGACGTCGTTCAACTCGGTTCGCGTGAGGTCAATTCCCGTGCCTACGTCTCGCGGTTTAATTTTTCCGGAAGCGACCAGCAGAAAAAGGTCGGCGGCCTCTCCGGCGGTGAAAGAAACCGGGTTCACCTGGCGAAGATGCTGAAGGCGGGCGCCAATGTTCTCCTGCTTGACGAGCCGACAAACGATCTGGATGTGAATACGTTGCGAGCGCTTGAAGAAGCCCTGGATAACTTTGCCGGTTGTGCCGTGGTGATCAGCCACGACCGTTGGTTTCTGGACCGCGTGGCCACCCATATTCTCGCCTTCGAAGGAGAAAGCCGGGTGGTCTGGTTCGAAGGCAACTATTCCGACTACGAAGCCGACCGCCGTACGCGTCTTGGCGCGGCTGCCACCCAGCCCCATCGCATCAAGTACCGGAATCTCACCCGATAGCGAGTCATTTTCCTCTTCAAGGGGCAGCATGCCACTTCCCAAAAGCCGCGTATGGGGTTCCGGAAGGACCGCGACTGTCACCTTCACTCGGAAACATCTCCTGGATCGAGGTCATTGGGTTGTAAGTTTCCTCTGACCGCCGCCTTCCGGTACGCTTTGGTCGACAAGCAGTTGAAGATTTTTCTGCTTTACTGGCGCGTACACTTCCCAGTATGCGCGGCGAATGGTTCGTCTGTTCATTTGTCGACTCTGCCTGCAGACTTCGGCCGGCCAGAACCTGCTTTCCTCCGCTGGGCAACATAATCGGTCTTGAACAGATACGCGGAACCTCTGGATCTGGAAATTCCGCGCCGCAATATCCGCTTGATACTTACTATCCTTTATCCTTCGAAACCGATTCAAATGCTGGTGAAATGCGTAGAAAGCCATTGATTCTTGATGCTTCGAATTGAATCGTTTGCGTTCAATCACCTCAACCGAGTAGAAACTTGTTGAAGTTCGAGGCTTTGACGTCTTCAAAATCGACTACACTTGGGAAATCATGTCCTTTACTGTGCGCTTGGAATTACCTCCGGACATTGAGCAGCGGCTTCGAAAGGAAAACCCGGACTTCTCCAAAGAAGTGCAGGAAGTATTTGTTCTGGAGCTTTTCCGCCGCGGAAAAATCAGTCACCACGAGCTATCTTGCGCTTTGGGTCTTGATCGGATCGAGACCGATGCCTATCTCAAGCAGCACGGCGTATTCGAAGGCTCTCTGACGATCAAAGATCTCGAAGATGACTATCAGACGTTGCATGATTTGCATTCCAAAACACCCTAATGCTGGTCGTCGCGGACAGCTCCCCACTGATCGCTCTAATCAACATCGGCCATATCGACATACTCCCTCAACTGTTTGGAACTGTGATCATCCCACCGGCCATCGCCACAGAATTGAGAGACGTAAAACGTCCTCCAGCAATCCAATTGTTTATTGGAAGACCTCCGGCCTGGCTGATCGAACGGACACCGAAAACCACAGCAACTATTCCTTTGCTGGACCCCGGTGAAGTCGCGGCAATCAGCCTTGCTCTGGAAATAAACGCGGACCTCTTGCTTATCGATGAGAACCTGGGCCGAAAGGCCGCTACCGCTCGCGGCATACACATCGCAGGCACCATCGGCATTCTCGAGCAAGCTGCGGATCAGAACTTGCTCGATCTGAAAGAGGCTTTCGGCCGTATCAAGGAAACGGATTTCTGGATTTCCCACGAACTCCTGGATGTGCGCCTGAAACTTCATCTGGAACGGAAAAAGCAAGGTTAGGCAGTGGCAACCGCGTAACGGTTTGGGCGCGCGGGCCTGGCCTCGATGGAGAAGGCTGAGGCCTGCAAAATCGTTTTTCTTTCCCGCCCACGAAGCCTTTCCCCATAACATCTATCCGCATGGAACGTTCGATGCTCACCAAGTGGCTCGGTGGCCTTGCGATTGTGGTATTCCTGGGAATCATTGCCGCCCGCCAGGAGCAACTCCTCGACGGCCTGCGCCAAATCCTCGGAGAGAGTCCGGAACTCAAAAGTGCTCCTCAGCCCGGATCGCAGCCGGCGCCTTCACTGCGCGCTCCAGCGGCCGCGGCGACAGACTTCACGATGAGCATCGAGGGAGCCGCCATTCAGGGAAACCCGGACGCCATAGTGACACTCATCGAGTTCTCCGATTTCGAGTGTCCGTTCTGCGGAAGGTATATGCGGGAAACGTATCCGCAGATTGAGCGCGATTACGTCAAAACCGGCAAGCTCCGATATGTCTTTCGTCACTTTCCACTGCTGGGCCTTCATCCCCACGCGATGATGGCTGCGGAATCCGCAGAATGCGCCCGGCTCCAGGGGAAATTCTGGCCACTGCATGATCGGTTGTTCGCCGGCCAGAGGTCGCTGGAGCCGGCGGCCCTCCTGGATCATGCGCGGGCAGTCGGGTTGGATATGAAATCCTTCGGGACCTGCGTTAACGGGCATTCCGAGTCTGTAGTGAGAGCCGATCTGGACGCGGGCTCCAGGGCGGGGGTTGGCGGAACACCAACGTTCTTCTTTGGCTTCGTTCAAAAAGACGGCTCGGTCCGCGTTATCGAAAAACTTGTAGGCGCGAGGCCTTACGCCACATTCCAGTCCGTTCTGGACAGCCTGCTCGCTTTACCCGGCGCCACAGCAAACGACTTGCGCTGATCCGGCAGGAATCTTCATGGCCGATGCATCATCGCCTTCGTCCCCGTCATACGAATCATGGACATAACAGAGAATGGACGGGTCCTCGTGAATGCCGCACTTCGCCAGTGGAGGTGCAGCTTCGATGCTTCGACAGGATGGAAACAACAGCAGTATTTTGCGTTTCATTGAAACACTGGGGGGACTGGAGGCAGAAATCTACCGCATTCGGTAAATGGCGGTAAACCGATACCCACGCCGTCGATCGCTGGCGAAATAAAGTTGGCCATCCGGCGCATATGCGGGCATCAGGTCGTTGCCAAGGCTCGCGGTAAGAAGTTCGCGATGGTCGTCTATCAAGGAGAAACGGCCGACGTCCCAGTCGCCGGATTCATTGGTCGAGA